>JAPLHP010000067.1 GCA_026389585.1 Chloroflexota bacterium
CTAGCCGACGGTATTTCGTTGGAAACACCAGATGATACAACAATACGCTTACATTGTGGCTCTTGTGTAAATAGATGCTCATGCATCTATTCTAATTCATCCGCCGCAAGCGGCGGGGTATCAGACCCTAAAAGAGAATGACTCGGCCAAGTCATCCACCCATCCATGACCATTCTTCTGATCCCGGATGGTGTTATTAGCATCCACATAGACCACTTTGGGCTCAAAATGGCGCGCCTCCTCGTCGTTGACTGTGCAGTACGTAAGGATAATCACAATATCACCTCTGGCAGCCAGTCTTGCTGCTGCTCCATTAAGGACAATCTCCCCAGAACCCGGTTTCCCCTCGATAGCGTATGTCTGAAATCGAGCCCCATTGTTGACATTCAATACATGAACCATCTCATAGGGGAGAATATCGGACGCTTCCATGAGCAGCTTGTCGATGGTGATGCTGCCCTCATAGTCCACGTTCCCTCCAGTGACCCTGGCTCGATGAATCTTGCTCCGCAGCATTGTTCTCATAACTCACCTCCTCTAAAGTCGCTGTAAGTTGTTCACCAATCGGATTGGCTCAAGAGCTTCTCCAGCTCATTCGCCTTTTGTTCATCAATTCTTCCCTTGGCAAGAGCAATGGGAATGGTTTGCCGCCCCAGCTCCTGATAGGGTGCAAGCAACTGTGGTGCCCTGGCCTTCAGTGCTGCCAGGTGCTTCCGTACTGTCCCCGAGTCGCCTCGGGCAATAGGTCCGGTGAGGCAATCAGGCAATCCCACATTATGTAAATTATTGATAGTGCCCCGCAGTAGAGGGAGCAGCGCTTCCGTGGCCTCCGGAGTAGAGACTCCCAAGGTGCGCCAGAGGTCCGTAGCCATTTTGGTCAGAGTTACCAGATAGTTGCAGGCAAAAACCGCCGCGGCATGATAGACAACCTTGTCTCCAGGCTTAAGCTGTATCCACTGCCCTTCAAGGGTAATGGCCATCTCCTTTATTGTGCTCAATAAGGGCTCTTCTGCTTCCAGGGCAAAGGTAGAACCAGGGATGTTTTCTATGGCATGGGTGATGCTGGCGAAGGTCTGTAAGGGGTGAAAGCCCGCTGTCGAGGCTCCATTTCTTGTAGCTGGAGTGAGGATGTCCAGGGAGTCTGCTCCACTGCAGTGCACCACACTTTGCCCTGGATGCCATCTTACCTGCGCCGCTATCTGGGGAATAACCCCATCAGGAGTTGTGATAAAGACCATCTCCGCTGCATCTGCCACGCCCTGGCCACTGTCGTGGACCTGGCACTTATCAACCATAGTAGCCAATCTTTCAGCCGAAGCCCGAGTACGACTCGACACGGCAGTCACGTCATAGCCCTTCTGCTTCAGCCTAACGGCCAGGGCTGTTCCCACCGTTCCAGCACCTATGAACCCTACGCTCGGCATATTCACCACTCAAACAAAAAGCCTTCTTAGCAACGCCAAGAAGGCTTTTCAGATCCATTCTCTTAACCGTCTCGGTCGTTACCGATCCAAGCGATTCTACTTGTTAAACCTTTTAAGGATACCAATGCTCACCGCCTCGCGGTCGATGGCACTTTGAACATACCAGATCGAGGCTTATCTGTCAAGTCTCAGCTTGGATACTGTCTCAGCTTGGATACAGAGGGGCATGACTACTGCAACTTCATCAGGCGAGCGTAGGCCTTCCCAAGGATGATTTCCTTCTCCTAGTTGCTGAAGCTGATATCAGGGCAATAGGAGAGGTCAGGATACTTGATCGCCCGCACCCATTGATCCATTGGGAGGACCAAGTTGAGGTAGGGACCATCAGTACCGAAGAACACTCTCCAAGCATGGCAGCGCACATTTCTACCGAGTCGGGAAGCTGGCCATTGTCGCCATGACACCGCAGCATCAGCGATTAGCGACGGGCGACCCCAACAGGAAAACCGACCCAGTTCTCCCGCCCAGTCAGCGGCAAGTGTCGCTCCCAACACACCGGGCTGAAAACAACTGCGCCGGAGATCCTCATAATCTACTAACTGGCGTTTCCTGAGATTCTCCGACGAAGCACCATGACCAGTACCAGCAACACGACGACGCCGGCGGCAACCAGCCCAATGATAAGTGCGTAGAGTCCAGTGTGGGAAGCTACGACCGTGATGTCGGCCGTGGTGGTGGCCTGTGTCAGCGAGTAGTTGGCCGCATCCGCGCCGGCGAGGCTTAGACCGGAAACAGTCACGGTCTTCCCGGTGTCCACGTTCTTATCAGCAAAAGCACCAGTGGCCGTTCCGCCGAGGGAAACGCTGTCGCCAGAAACCACCCATACGAGTGAAGCACTGGCGGTGTTGAGTGTAGCGCTAGTGGTGCCGTCATATGTCTTATTGCTGGCGGTAATGCCCGATACTGTGAGGTTCTTGGCCGTGATGTCGGCCGTGGTGGTAGGCTGCGTCAGCGCGTACTTGTACGCATCTGCGCCGGAGAGGGTCAGCCCGGAAATGGTCACGGTCTTCCCGGGACCCACGTTCTTGTCAGCAAAGGCGCCACTGGCCGTTCCGCCGAGGGAAACGCTGTCGCCAGAGAGCACGCCTACCAGTGAGGCGCTGCCGGTGTCGAGCGTGGCAGCAACTCCCCCGTCGTAGGTCTTGTTGCTGGCGGTGATACCGGAGACTGTCAGGATATTGAGCAGGCTTCCGCTGGAGTCTACCCTCTGGGCATAGATATCCCAGTTGCTGCTGCGCAAGTCCTCCCAGGTGATGATGGCTCCCCCAGATCCATCGGACGTGAGCTGGGGCTGCGTTTGATCGCCCAGAGCGGTGCAGATGGGTACGCCATTGGCGGCCCACTGGACAGCGCCGCTGGAGTTTACCCTCTGGGCATAGATATCCCACATGCCGCTGCGCTGGTCCCACCAGATGATGATGGCTCCCCCAGATCCATCGGACGTGAGCTGCTGGCCCTTCTGCTCGCCCGGAGCGGTGCAGATGGGTACGCCATCGGCGGTCCACTGGACAGCGCCGTTGGAGTTTACCCTCTGGACATAGATATCAATGTTGCCACTGCGGGGGTCCATCCAGGTGATGATGGCTCCCCCCGAGCCATCCGAAATGAGCTGGGGGTACCACTGATCGTTCAAAGCGGTGCAGATGGGTACACCATTGGCGGTCCACTGGACAGCGCCGCTGGAGTTTACCCTCTGGGCATAGATATCAATGTTGCCGCTGCGCCAGTCCATCCAGGTGATGATAGCTCCCCCCGAGCCATCCGAAATGAGATCGATGAACTCCTGATTGCCCAGAGCGGTGCAGATGGCGGTATTCTGGGTGGGCTGTACTGACCAGGCCATCACTTTACCGGCCGCCGGCAACAGCAGTATTACAGCGAATAGCAGACACAAGAAGAACAAGGGTCCACGGCTTTGCATCCTAAGTATCAGCTTCATCTCTCCTTACCTCCTTAAGCGTTTGGTGTGAAGTCTGTCCCCGTCCACCAGCGGACAGGATTGGCTATGCTCATTTTCCTTGAACAATTCCCAGACGGTGCCTGTTGAAGCAGCTCATACCACAATGAGCAATTTACAGAGGAGCGGCTTTCTCTACTCAACCCCCTATTAGTAGCCTTGCCCTGACCTGTGGTTGCTATGAGAATAAGTATATTAGGAATTCACGTTGGAAGATACCACGCCAGGCTCGGGTTGTCAAGTCTCATGTGGTAGTCGTCTCAGCTCCTCTGTGTATTGGCACGGCTCAATAGATTTGTTAGATAACTCCTTCCGCCTTAAGCTGAGCAAGCTGCTCACTCGTAAAACCCAGAAGACTGCTATAAACCTCCTGATTGTGCTCTCCTGGCTTGGGGGCTGGCATCTCGATGGCCCCAGGAGTCCCAGACATCTTTATGACCACACCAGGTACGGGGACATTCCCGATACCGGGGTACTCGATGTCAATCAGCATATCCCTGGCCTTGACCTGGGGGTCATTAACCATTTCGGCAATATTGTTCACCCGGGAACAAGGCACCCTGGCCTGCTCCAGAATCTTAATTGTCTCGTCAACCGTCTTGTCCTTTAACCACTCCTCCACCATGGCCTGAATGACTTTGCGGTTCTCGAAACGATGCTTGTCGTCCTTGAACCGGGGGTCGTTCTTGAGGTCCTCCCTGCCAAGCGCCCTGAGGAATCTTCTCCAAATAGGATTCCCCGCGCACCCAATCATCACCCAGCCATCATTGGCCTTGAGACAGTTCGTGAAGTTATAGTAACTGGCATTGCCCTGTTGCCCACGGATGAAGCCCGAGACCTTGTATTCAGCAGCCACACCCAGTCCAGCCACACAGGAGACAGCTACATCCAGCAAGGCAACGTCTATGAATTGCCCTTTGCCGGTTCTTTGCCGGTGGTAGAGGGCGAACATTATGCCCAGTGCAGTATGGGCGCCGGTACTGAAGTCTACCCAGGCATAGCCGGACCTGGTAGGGCCAGTCTCAGGAAACCCGGTGTAGCTCATCGCCCCTGATAGCGCCTGAGCAATGGTATCAAAGCAGGGGCGTCGTGCATAAGGCCCCGTGGAGCCAAAGCCCGAGACCTTGGCCACAATAATAGCCGGGTTGATCAGCTTCAAAGAATCATACCCCAGCAGTTTTTCTTCCTCTGAGCCACTGACATAACTATGCAGCACCACATCACTGTTTTTAACCAGTTTCTCCACTATCCCCTTACCTTTGTCACTGAGAGGGTCCAGGGTGATCCCCTTCCTGTTTTGCAGGGTAACCATGGTGAGCATGCTCTCACCATTGGGGGCATGTGGCCCGAAGTTCCTCTCCTCTTCTCCGGTAGGTCTTTCAACCCTGATTACCTCAGCGCCCATAGCAGCCAAGAGGGTAGCCGCATAAGGGCCAGCAAACCAGCGGGAGAAATCCAGAATCTTTACACCTGTCAATACCTTTTCCAATAGTCAGCCTCCTGCAGTTCAGTTTATTAATTATCAAGCCATAACAGCACAGCATAATTCAGCTTATGGTAAGCCATCATACATCGCAGCTAACTTCCTGTCTTTTGATCGGGCTTACCTGCCTCCCCACTTTTGCTCTCCTCAGCCTCTTCGAGCAAATGCACCAGTTGTTCCGCCCGAGCAGACCCAATGCGCAACTGCCGTTGCAGATAGGATGACGAGATCTGTTTGTGGTCTTTTGCCAGTTGCCTTGCCTGCTCCAGCAGCGGATCCTTGGAGCCTTCCTCACCAGTATAAGTCAGAATATCAGGCAGCTGGGCCCGTGACTGTTTACTCCAGAAAGCTGTTAGTCTCTCAATTTCCTGGGGAGAGACAAAACATCCTTGAAGGCGTTTTGGTTTGGACAGTTCAGGGGAGAGATAAAGCATGTCACCCCGACCCAGCAACTTCTCTGCGCCAACCATATCCAGTATGGTGCGCGAGTCGACCTGGGAAGCCACGGCAAAGCTGATGCGGGTGGGGAAATTGGCCTTGATAAGACCCGTGATCACATCCACCGAAGGCCGCTGAGTAGCCACCACCGAGTGAATACCAACTGCACGGCCCATCTGCGCCAGACGGCAAAGCAGGGGTTCCACTTCATCAGACTTTAACATCATCAGGTCAGCCAGTTCATCAATGACAAGCACAATATAGGGCATTTCCTTTGCCATCTTAGTGTTCTTGTTGTATGCCTCGATATTGTGAGCTCTCACCTGGGCCAGTCTCCTGTAGCGGTTGTCCATCTCCTGCGCCAGCCACTTGAGTATCTCCTCCGCCTTCTCACTTTCAGTGATAACCGGATTCATCAAATGAGGCACACCATCAAAAGCGATAAGCTCAACACGCTTGGGGTCGATCATAATAAACTTAACATCATCGGGTGTATTATTTATCAACAGGGAAACAATGATAGTATCTAAACATACTGTTTTCCCGCTTCCGGTAGCTCCAGCAACCAGTAGGTGAGGCATCTTGGACAGATCAGCCGTTCCTACCTCACCACCAGTGCCTTTGCCTAAAGCCACAGCAAGCTTCGTCCGCCCGCTGAGCCTCTTGAATGAGGTGCTTTCCAGGACTTCGCGAATGGCGACCAAACCCGTAGAGATATTAGGAACCTCAATTCCCACCATCGCCTTGCCTGGCACCGGCGCCTCTATCCTGATACTGGGTACAGCCAAAGCCAGGGCCAGGTCATTTGCCAGAGAAGTGATGCGCTCCACCTTCACTCTGGTCCTGGATACCTCTTCTTTTCTCACCTTGGGGTTGCCAAACCTGTCCTTCTCCTTTGTTGTTTTGTACGTAATGTCCCAGCCGGGCTCCACACCAAACTGGGTCACAGCAGGACCTACATTTATCTGTACCACCTTTGCATCAACTTTATAGCTGGCCAAGGACTCTACGATCAATTTTGCTCTTCTATCTGCGTCAGCCTTACTGAGCTCCACATTGACAGTCTCATCCAGAAGATCAATGCCGGGTAGCTGCCATTCATCGAGAGAAGCAACAGACAGGTTTGTGGGTACCACCTTCGGCTCTTTATGAGACGCCTTCGGCTGCGGCACTGACTTTCCCTTCGGCTCACGGAGACGGATCGCATTTGATATCAAGGGGATATGGCGCTCTCTTATCCAAGACAGGGCATTCCGATGAACCGGATGTTCGGAGTAATACTCGCCCAGCCGTACCGTCGAGCGTTTCGCCTGCTGCGTAAGATGCTTCCTCACAGGAACGGCTCTCCTCACCCAGACTTTCAACTCATGCCAGACAATATGTGGTAAAACGAGAGCTGTCCCCACTATGATTACGGCAGTGACACGCAGGACACCGATGGCAGTATGCCAGGCATTATTGTCCCGTCCACCGATAATTGCCTGACCCCATTTGCCCCCCAAAGAGGCCTCTTCTAACGTACCCCAACCATCAGGTGCGAAGAAGGCTAGTATACCGAGCAAAGCAGTGGCGAAAACAATAATACCCAGCCAGAGATTCCATCGTTCCCAGAATATATTGAGTCTTCGCAGCCAGAATGCCATAGACAGGCCAATCACTGCCAGAATAAATAGGGGGACACCCAGGCCTAAGGCAGTCAGCAGTGTATCCCAGAAAACGTATATCAGGACCCCGACAAAAACAAGCCAGAAAAATCGCAGTGCCAGCACCTGGAATGGTGCAGACACCCCTTCGCTGTTCCCGGTCTTTCCCTTGCCCATCCCTTCCTAACCTGGCACTACGCGTTTGATTATCTTCGTCCTGTCTATCATGCCATCCCCAGTCTGCCTGGAGTCATACAGACTCTAAAGCAGGCTTAATTGCTGCGGCTTTTCCACTGCCTTGGTTTCAGGGGGTTTCTCTATCTCTGCCAGCAGGGGCGGAATCTTAAGCATGTCAGCCTTGATCGTCTCGCGTAGTTTCTGTTGGTGGAGAGCAGCCGCGGGATGATACATGGCATAGTAAATAACACCGCCTTCCCTGCGTGCCTTGCCATGAACTTTGGTAATTGTCTCCCCGGGGAAAAATCTCGCCATGGAGTATCTCCCCAAAGTAACAATCATCTTCGGATGAATCAACTGCAACTGGCGATCAAGCCACTGCTGGCAGGTCTTTATCTCTATTGGCAGAGGGTCCCTATTGCCTGGTGGCCGGCATTTGAGCACATTACATATATAGACATCCTGCCTCTTTAGTCCGATCGAGGCAAGTAATTCCTCGAGGAATTGCCCAGCAGGGCCTACAAATGGGCGGCCCTGCTGATCTTCATGCCACCCGGGGGCTTCACCAATAAAGAGTACGGCCGCATCCACTGCACCCTCACCAGGCACCACCCTAGTACGCTGCCCGGCCAACTCACACTGACGGCAGGTAGCTATTTCCTTATAAAGCTCGGTCAGTGCAGACATCCCTTCGGCCTGTTGCGATACTAACATAGCTCCTAATCCAAGTCAATCTGGAGCCGAACGCCATCGCTTGCCTCCCATTTTCCTCTGTGCTAAACTTTAGCCTGACTTGGCCCTGCCATTTCGGGAGGCTAATTGGGTAATTTGACGCCTAAGAATATTGTTCAAGAGTTAGATAAGTATATTATCGGTCAGCAAGAGGCAAAGAAGGCGGTAGCCATTGCCCTGTGTAATCGCGAGAGACGCAGGAAACTGCCGCCACAGATTCGCTCCGATGTCGTTCCCAAGAACATTCTGATGATAGGACCGACAGGAGTAGGAAAAACAGAAATAGCACGCCGGTTGGCAGCAATGATAGATGCTCCATTCATCAAGGTTGAGGCAACCAAGTTTACTGAGGTCGGCTATGTGGGCCGCGATGTAGAATCTATCATCCATGACCTCATAGAGGTAAGTGCCAGTAATATCTACCACGAAGAATTGAAGCAGATAGAGAGTAACGCAGAGAATTTGGCCACAGAAAGGCTCGTGGGTTATTTATGTCAACAGCTGGCACAACGGGGCAAGCAAGCTGCGGAGAAAGGTCAGCAAGTCCCTGGCGGTGTTTCTAAAGCATCAAAGCGTTCCCCGCCGGTCTGGCAGGGAGGAGGAAGGGCTACAATAACGCGTGAGAGACTGACCAAGCTTCTGGCCAGCCATAAACTGGAAGACCAGTTCGTCGAGATTGAAGTGGGTGATTCAGAACTGACAGTATCACTATTCGATCCCCGTTTGGATACAGACTTAGAAGATGACAACCTTTTCAACGAAATGTACAGAAACGCAAGAAGCCAAAACGGACAACGGAAGCGCAAGGTCCGGGTTAAAGAAGCAAGACGTATACTTATCAGAGAGGAGGCTAACAAGCTGCTTGATTTCGACCAAGTCGTAGAACAGGCTGTAAACAAGGTAGAGGAAGATGGCTTGGTATTCATCGATGAAATTGATAAAATCTGTGGCCCTAAGATGGATATGGGGAGAGATGTATCCGGGGAGGGAGTACAACGCGACTTGCTTCCGCTGCTGGAGGGCACGACAGTGATGACACGCTATGGTCCGGTGAAGACAGACCATATACTCTTTGTCGCCGCCGGTACCTTCTCGCAGAACAAACCATCAGAACTCATACCTGAACTTCAAGGCCGCTTCCCTTTAAGGGTGGAACTTAGTCCGCTGAGCCAGCACGATCTGGAGATGATTCTGGTAGAACCTCGTAACTCCTTGACTAAGCAGTACGAAGCACTACTGGCTACAGAGGGGCTCACTCTTACCTTCACTGAAGATGGAATTAGAGAGATAGCCCGTTTAGCAGTATTAATGAATGAGCGAACAGAGAGTATCGGCGCTCGGCGACTATTCACCATAATCGAAAGGTTAGTGGAAGACTTGAGCTTCACAGCCTCAGAGAGAAGGGGTGAGCAGGTAACAATAGATGCTAGCTACGTCCTGCAGCAGGTGGGAAGCCTGATCAGGGACGAGAATCTTAGCAGGTATATCTTGTGAGGTGATATGACACAACAGGCTACTACAAACGCAGTTTCCGTCAAATTGTTATTGGAGTCAGGGGCCCACTTTGGACACCAGGTTGGCCGGTGGAACCCCAAGATGAAGAAATACATCTTCATTGAGCGCAATGGTATTCACATTCTCAACCTGGAACTGACCATAGCGTTGCTGGAAAAAGCGTGCAGGTTTGTCACAGACCTGGCCTCTAATGGAGGGGACATCCTCTTCGTAGGCACGAAAAAGCAAGCCCAAGAGGCGATTGAGCAAGAATCTAAACGATGTGGCATGCCATACGTCAACCAGAGGTGGATTGGTGGTATGCTTACCAACTTCAATGTTATTCAAACGCGTGTTGATTATCTTGTCCACCTGGAAGACCAGAGGACAAGGGGATTCTTCCATCGGTTGCCCAAGAAAGAGGTATTAAAGTTAGAAAGAACTATCCAACGACTAAACCACCAGATGGGTAGCTTCAAGGAAATGACCAAGTTCCCCAGCGCTGTTTTTATTATTGACCCATCCAAAGAAAGGATTGCAGTAGCTGAGGCAAAGCATTTGGGAGTCCCCATTGTGGCCATCGTGGATACTAACTGCAATCCCGATGAAATTGATTACCCCATCCCATCCAATGACGACGCAGTAAGGGCAGTGAAGCTTATGTGCAGCAGGATGGCTGAGGCTGTGATCGAGGGGAAAAGAATCTTAGAGAAAGCAGAACAAGAAGGCGCAGAGATGGCTGGAGAGGAAGCGATTGAATCACTTGCCTCATTAACCTTTGTTCCTGAGGAGGAAAAGCGTCGTGGAGATTTCAGTGACCTTGATAAAGGAGTTACGGGATAAAACTAGCGCCGGTGTAATGGAGTGCAAGCATGCTCTTCAGGAAGCTGCAGGCGACCTGGATAAGGCATGTGGGATTTTGCAGGAAAGAGGCCTAGCTAAAGCAGAAAAGAAGATGGACCGTGTCGCCCTCCAAGGGCTAATCGAGGCATATGTCCATCCCGGGGGACGATTAGGGGCCATGGTTGAGTTGAATTGCGAGAGCGACTTCGTCGCCCAGACCAATGAATTCAAGGCTCTAGCCCATGACCTGGCACTACAGGTTGCAGCTAGTGCCCCACAGTTCATCTCCCCTGAGGAGATTCCTCAAGGGGCGGACCTGAATCCCGAGGAGGTTTGCCTTTTAGCTCAACCATTCATTAAGGATCAGGGAAGAAGAATCTCAGATATCATTGCCGACGTCTCAGCCAAGGTTGGTGAAAAGGTAGCCGTAAGCAGGTTTATCAGATTCGAGCTTTGTAAGTAGCACTGATAAGCGGGGCGGAACCCTTCGTGGCTAGAGGCCTAAATAGGATTGACTGGGAGTATTCTGAATCATGCCTTCAGCTAAGTACAAAAGAATCCTGCTAAAGCTCAGTGGCGAAGCCTTGATGGGTGGGGGCCAGTTCGGGATCGATGGAGAGATCCTGAAGATGGTCGCACAGCAAATCAAAGAGGTAAAAAAATCGGGTGTTCAGGTAGCCATAGTTGTGGGTGGAGGCAACATATGGCGCGGAGCTGACGCTGCAGCAGAAGGAATGGATAGAGCAGCCGCTGATTATGCCGGGATGTTGGCCACGGTCATAAATGCCTTGGCCCTTCAAGACGCACTGGAAAAGGAGGGGCTTGTTTCTCGGACCCAATCAGCAATTCCTATTCAGGCAGTGGCCGAACCCTATATCCGCCTTCGGGCCATTCGTCATCTAGAAAAAGGCAGGGTAGTGATTTTCGCGGCTGGCACCGGGAATCCCTACATGACTACAGATACCGCAGCAGCCTTGCGAGCGATTGAGATAAGAGCAGAGGTACTGCTTATGGCAAAGAACAAGGTTGACGGCGTCTACACTGCAGACCCTCAAAAAGACCCCACAGCCAAGAAGTTCGATCACCTGAATCACCGTGAAGCATTGAACTTGGGGCTTCAAGTCATGGATGCCACGGCTTTCTCCCTGTGCTTAGAGAACAACCTACCCATAGTTGTATTCGATCTCCACGCGCCCAACAGCATACAGCGTGCTGTAGCAAAGGAGCTAATTGGAACCTTGGTTTCAACAGGGGGTGCAAAATGATTGATGAGGTACTCCTAGCAGTCGATGGGAAAATGCAAAAGACCGTCCAGGTTCTTAAAAGAGAGCTGGAAACCATCCGCTCTGGCAGAGCTACGCCAGCCCTGGTAGATCATATCAGGGTTGATGCCTATGGCGGCGTGTCCACCCCGCTGAATCAGCTAGCCACAATCTCCGTACCAGAGGCAAGGCTGTTACTCATCCAACCCTGGGACAGAAGCACCTTAGCCACCATCAACAAAGCCATCCTCAAATCTGATCTGGGGCTAAATCCAATAAGTGACGGGGACGTTATTCGTTTAGTGATCCCCCCTCCCACCGAGGAGAGGAGGAGAGAGTTGGTCAAGGTGGTTCGAAAAAGGGTAGAGGATTCAAAAGTAGCCATTCGTAACCTGAGACGGGATGCAATGGAAGAGCTGAAAAAGCTGGAGAAGGATAAGCAAATTTCGCGTGATGATAATTTCCGAGCCTCAGACCGGCTGCAGAAGCTTACCGACCGTTTCATAGCAGAAGTAGCCAAACTGGGTCAAGACAAAGAGACAGAGATCATGGAAATCTAGCCCAAACTTGCCTGGCGGGCTTCTGGTTGGTGTAAGATTCGAGAACGAGATTGTCTCCCCATAGAATGAGTCTGAGGAAAGGTTGCCAATACAGGTCTTCCTCCAGATAGGTGGCCGAGCCAAAAAGGCCTGAGAAGTTCCGATACTCTGTTATCCCCGAATAAAAGCGGCCTCATCCATAAGAATGGCAAGCGCACAAACTGATATCGGCATGATTTCCCCTATCCCAGTCCATGTGGCAATTATCATGGATGGTAACGTAAGATGGGCTGAGAAACATCACCTTTCCCGCCTCGAAGGCCATCGTGCCGGGACAGAGAACATCCGCCGCGTTATCGAGACCTTAGTCAAATACCAGGTAAAATGCCTCACGCTCTACGCTTTTTCGACAGAGAATTGGAGACGTCCCAAAGCCGAGGTCAGAGAGTTGATGCAAATCCTCGGCCGGGTGATCAAGCGCGAAACCAAGGAGATGCATGAGAAAGGAATCAAGCTCCACCACCTGGGAAGACTGGATCGGCTGTCTCCAAGACTACAGGAACAGATTCATTACGCTATCGATCTGACCAGGAATAATAATGTGATGACCCTCAGCGTGGCTTTCGACTATGGGGGCCGGGCCGAAATCGTAGAGGCCGCGAAAAGGATAATGGGAGAAGGGCTGGCACCGGATATGATTGATGAGGATATCTTTGGCAGGTATCTATACAGTGCAGGCTTGCCTGACCCTGACCTCATTATTCGCACCGCTGGTGAGACAAGGCTGAGCAACTTCCTTCTCTGGCAATCAGCCTATAGTGAGTTCTATTCTACTCCTGTCTTCTGGCCAGACTTTAATGAGGAAGAAATCAGAAAGGCACTTATTGCCTATAGTAAAAGGGATCGAAACTTCGGAGGCTAACGCAGCAAAAGGTGGCTCCGCCGGGTGCAAATGAAACAAAGGATTATCACCGCCCTGTGGGGCATACCTCTCCTGCTGGCCTTCATCTATTTTGATACTCATTGGTTCCCTCTGATAATCTTCCTGATCGCTGCCTTTGCCATAGCCGGTGCTGTAGAGTTCTACCGTCTGGCAGCTCTTTCAGAAGGGCAACCCTTCACCATCTTCGGAATAGTATGGGTCATGCTCTTTGTCGCGAGTGCTCACTTCGAAAGACTCGATTTTACTTCATCGCTGCTGGCTTCGGCAGTGGCTTTGCCTCTGATCTTCAGTTTCGGTTTCCGCAGAGAGAAGCCTTTCCTTAGCTGGGGATGGACCTTAGCCGGCATCCTCTACATGGGATGGATGCTGAGCCGTTATGTGGCCTTGAGGGAACTGGCTCATGGAAGAGAGTTGGTGATTTTCGCCATATTCTCCACCTTTGCCTGCGATACAGCGGCCTTCTTTGTCGGCAGAGCCTGGGGCAGGCACCATATGACTCCAACCATAAGTCCTAAGAAAACCTGGGAAGGAGCAGTCGCCGGTTTTATTGCCGCTCCAGCGGCAGCCCTGGTTCTTCATATTATTCTTAATTTAGGTGGCTGGGAACTGCCCCTCAGCTACGCCCAAACCACAATCCTGGGCTGCCTTATCGGCCTGTTCGCTCAGCTAGGCGACCTTTTGGAGTCATTGCTCAAGCGGAAGGCAGGAGTAAAGGACTCCGGTAGTCTGATACCTGGCCATGGAGGCATCCTCGACCGCATAGATAGCCTTGTCTTCACAGGGGTAATCGTATACTATTACGTTATATGGGTGGTGGTGTGAAGCGGATAGCCATCCTCGGCTCGACGGGTTCCATAGGCCAGCAAACACTTGATGTAGGACGAATCTTAAATGACAGATTCCGTGTGTTTGGTCTCGGAGCAGGAAGAAATGCACAACTCTTGGCCAAACAGATCGACGAATTCCAACCCCAGGTCGTTTCCTTTCAGGGAGCCGATGGTGAGCCGCAACGAAATTGCCCTCTTCCCAGCGTCGCTCGCGCAGAGCTACTCAGCCTGGAGGAAATTGCCCGCCACCCCGATGTTGACCTGGTGGTTATAGCCACTTCAGGTAAGGCTGGACTGGCTCCCACTCTGGCTGCAATTAGAGCCCGGAAACAGATCGCCCTGGCCAATAAGGAAGTGCTCGTAATGGCAGGAGCCATCATCATGGCTGAAGCAAAACAACATGGAGTGGAAATCATGCCGGTAGATAGCGAGCACAGCGCTATCTGGCAATGCTTGCGCGGTGAACACAAAGATGAGATAGTCCAGCTAATACTCACCGCATCAGGAGGACCCTTTCTTCATTACCCTCAAGACCGCCTGGCAGCCATAACGCCGGATGAGGCTCTCAAGCACCCCACCTGGCAAATGGGGCGCAAAGTGACTATTGATTCTGCCACCATGATGAACAAAGGGATGGAGATCATCGAGGCCCATTGGCTTTTCGATCTGCCGATGCAGCGCATCAATGTGTTGATTCATCCTGAGAGCATAGTACACTCGATGGTGGAATTCGCTGATGGCTCGGTTAAGGCGCAATTGAGTCAGCCAGATATGCGTCTGCCTATCCAGTATGCTATGTCTTATCCCGAAAGGTTATTCAACTCTCAACTCCCCAGGATGAATTGGGGCAAACCGATTTCTCTCCACTTCGAGCAGCCAGACACAGTCAAATTTCCCTGTCTCAGGCTCGCCAGGGAAGCAGGAGAAAAGGGTGGCACATATCCTGCCGTGCTCTGTGCTGCTGATGAAGTGGCAGTGGAACTCTTCCTGTCTCGCCGAATTGGTTTCCTGGATATAGCCAGATTAGTGGAGCAGGTTCTGGAGCACCACCACGGCATAAGCGACCCTTCACTGGATGAAATCATGGCCGCCGACGCCTGGGCCAGGGAATCTGCCGGGAAATGGAGATCAAAGTAAGTCATGAGCATTGCTATCACTATCGTTATCTTCATTGGAGTCCTGTTTTTCCTGGTCACCTGCCATGAACTAGGGCACTTCATCGCTTCCAAGAAAGCCGGGGTGCAAGTTGAGGAATTTGGTATTGGTTATCGCCTGGGTGTCTTTGTCTCGTCCATTGGAGAAAAAGACCCTACTCGACTTCTTGCCCTGAAGAGGGGGGGCACTGTTTATTCACTGAACCTCCTCCCCCTGGGTGCCTTTGTCAAGACAGCAGGAGACGATGATCCTACGGTGCCGGGGGGCTTAGCAGGTACAGGCCCTTGGGCAAGGCTTGGGGTTTTTGCTGCAGGGCCCATAGTCAACATCTTCCTGGCCTTTCTCTTTATCAGCGCCTATTTCATGGTGCCTACAAAGGCCGTCCAGGGTGACGGAGCAATGGTCCACTCAGTGGCCGAGGATTCACCCGCCGCAAATGCAGTTATGAAACCCGGAGACATAATCCTCAACATAGATGGGAGCGATATCCATGACTGGGCAGCCTTACAGGATGCAATGAATTCGAATGGTGAAACTGAGAAAACTCTGCTCATAGAAAGGGCTGGTGAGACCCTTCAGATCGAACTTAAGCCAGCATTCAACTCAGACCTGCAACGTTACACCATCGGAGTGCTTCTGTGTTGGGGGATGGTGACCAAGGTGGAAGAAGGATCACCAGCAGAAGAAGCGGGCATCAGCCAGAGGATACTATCCTGAGCATCAACAACAAAGCGGTTTACGATGAGAAAAGTCTGGTCGAGGCGGCAAACTCCGGTAAACAGGGAGAGAAAGTGGATGTGGTTCTGCTTCGAGCCGATGAGGCAGTCACCAAGCAGTTGGAGGTAGGCCCTGCTCTTGGCGTTGACACCCGTTGGGTCAGCGGAACGACTTTGAAGTCACAACGCCTATCCATCTGGCAGTCGCTTTATCGCAGCGGCGATGTTGTTGTTCACATCCCTTACCTGATAAAGGAATCGATCCCTCTTATAAAGGAAGACCCCAGTATGGCTGCAACAGGGCCCATAGGAGCCGGCCAGTTAACCGTAGAGGCAGTAAAGGCTTATGGGTTCAGTCATATTCTATGGTTAGCCGGCCTCATCAGCATGGGGCTCGCCCTCTTCAATTTCTTGCCCATTCCTCCCCTGGACGGCGGAGGAATGCTCATAGCTTTCATAGAAGGGTGCCGTCGAGGCAAGCGCCTTTCCGCCCGCGCATTGGGCTTTGTCTATACTATGGGAACTGTTTTCATGTTCGCCCTCTTCGTGGTGATCTTCTACAGCGATATCAGTCGCCTGATTCAAGGCAAGAGCTTCCCTGGCCTATGAAACAACGCAGAACCTCAAAACTCATAAGAATAGGCACCGTAAGCATTGGCGGCAATTCTCCAATTGTTGTCCAATCAATGACCAAGACCGACACCCGCGATGTTGCTGGCACTATCAGGCAAATCCAGGAGATGGAGGAATACGGCTGTGAGATCGTCAGGATAGCCGTGCCTGATAAAGAGGCGGCTCAAGCCCTACTATCCATCAAGCGTGGCGCCCACATTCCCATCATCGCTGATATCCATTTTGACTATCGTCTTGCCCTGGCAGCCCTGGAGGCTGGTGCTGATGGCCTTCGGCTCAACCCGGGCAATATCAGTGAAAAGAAATACATTGCCGCCATAGTCAGGGCTGCCAAGCCAAGGGGAGTTCCTATCCGCATCGGGGTGAATGCCGGCAGCCTGCCCAGGTCAGCAAACCCCAAAGTCTCTATCGCCAGGCAAATGGTCGAAGCTGCCCTGGAGCAAATACGCCTGTTAGAGAGCCTGGACTTTGACCAGATAAAGGTATCGCTCAAGGCTTTTGATGTTCCTACCACAATCAAGGCATACCAGCTTATCGCTGAGAAGACTCCCTATCCCTTGCACCTCGGCATTACCGAGTCCGGACTGCCCAGAGCGGGGGTGATCCGCAGCGCCATAGGCATCGGAGTTCTACTCTACCAGGGGATCGGGGACACCATCCGCGTCTCACTCACCGGTGATCCCAAAGAGGAAGTAATCGCTGCCTATGAGATATTGAAGAGCCTCAATTTGAGAGAGCGCGGCCCCACCATGGTGAGCTGTCCTACCTGTGGCAGATGTGAGGTGGATCTTATCGGTCTTGCCAGGTCTGTAGAAGAGAGGTTAGCCAGGATGGATAGCCCCATCAAGGTAGCCGTAATGGGTTGTGTGGTCAATGGTCCTGGGGAAGCCAGGGGCGCCGACGTAGGCATCGCCTGTGGCAAAGGACGAGGGGCCATCTTCAGAAAGGGTGAAGTGGTGCGCACGGTTGAGGAAAAGGATTTCTTAGAGGTACTGATGGAGGAGGTGAGCAAGATCTAGCAGAAGCATTGCTAGGTTTCTCCAATGCGCATATCTCAACTTCTCAGCAAGACATTGCGCCAGGCTCCGGCTGAAGCTGATACTATCAGCCATCAGCTTCTTGTCAGGGCAGGGATGGTCTATCAAGTGGCATCAGGCGTCTATTCCTATCTGCCTCTGGGATGGCAGGTGCTGCGCAATTTGGAACAGATCATTCGAGAGGAGATCGATAAGGTCGGAGGGCAAGAACTGATGATGCCAGTCCTGCAGCCTTTTGAATTGTGGGAAAAGACAGGGCGTCACCAATCCTTCGGCAAGAGTCTATTTACTCTCACCGACCGCCGGGGACGCAAACTATGCCTTGGCCCCACTCATGAAGAGCTCATCACTGAGCTCGTCCGTCACCAGGTGAGAAGCTACCGTGATCTACCCCTCCTCCTTTACCAGATCCAGACCAAATTCCGTGATGAACCCCGCCCTCGCGGAGGTCTGTTGCGGGTTCGAGAGTTCCCTATGATGGACATCTACAGCTTCGATGCAGATGAGGAAGCACTAGAACTCAGCTACCAGAAGATGAGGAGGGCATACAAAAATATATTTGACCGTTGTAGTCTACCGACCATGGAGGTTGAAGCTGACAGTGGGGCTATTGGAGGCAAGGACTCTCATGAGTTTATGGTTATTGCGCCAAGCGGGGAAGACGTGATTATCCACTGCAACCACTGTGGATATGCCGCCAACGCGGAGAAGGCCCAGAGTATTAAGCTGGATGGTGAACATGAACCTCTCCAGCCACTGGAGGAAGTAGCAACGCCAGGCATGAAATCCATTGAAGAAGTGGCGGACTTCCTCCAAATTCCCAAGAGGCATACTCTTAAGGCAGTATTCTACGTTGCTGATGGCGACCTGGTCTTTGTGGTCATCAGGGGTGACCTTGAGGTGAATGAAATAAAGCTGAAGAATGCCCTGAAGTGTACTGACCTGCAGCTAGCCAGCGAAGAGAAGGTGCAGCTAGCAGGATTAGTAGCCGGCTCGGCCTCTCCCATAGGGCTCTCCGGTATTAAGATACTGGCCGACGACTCGATAAGGCTGGGGACTAACTTTGTTGCCGGGGCCAATAAACTGGATTACCACATCAGGAACGTCAACTACCCCCGCGACTTCCAGGTTGACCTGACACTGGACATTGCCACCGCCCAAACCGGTGAGGGATGCCCCAAATGCAGGGAGAGTCTGACCTCTACACGGGGTATTGAGGCAGGGCATATCTTCAAGCTGAGGACCGTGTTTAGTCAAAAGATAGGGGCCTTTTTCCTCGATCAAAACGGGGAGACCAAACCCATCGTCATGGGTAGCTATGGCATCGGCGTAGGTCGGTTAATGGCGGCTGCCATCGAACAAAACCACGATGAGAAAGGTATTGTCTGGCCTTTACCGTTGGCTCCCTACCAGGTCTACCTCTGTGCCCTGGGAATGGATAACGCTGGCGTAACTGCAGCGGCCGAGAAGCTATATGACGACCTGAAGAAGAAAGGCATAGATGTGCTTTTCGATGACCGATCAGAATCACCAGGGGTGAAGTTTAACGACGCTGATCTCCTGGGAATACCCATCCGGCTGGTGATGAGCCCCCGCACCTTGAAATCTCAAAGCGCCGAAATAAAGTGGCGCAACAAGGAAGAAAGCCAGATACTGCCTCTCGAAGGGCTTACTGAGAGGATAAGCAAGGATATCTCGGGATTCATCCAAACAAAGCTCAATCGCTGAATCTCCAAACGCTCCGTTTCTTAGGGAGAACCCCCGGACAGCCTTGCCGAGATCGGTAGCCACAGCATCGACACAGCAGCTCTTGGGCCAAGGTGTCTCAAACCCCTCAGAATCAACCGGCTGTGCCAATCAAAGGAGAAGTCCGCCGAGTTCAACAATGATTCGCTGAAACCCTGTCTTTGCACAATGTCGAAGAGGTGATCAATCTGCCTGTCATCGAGCTTCTCGAACAGCCAACGTGCCCACCGGCCAATCCGCAGTTCCCTGGAGAGCAACTTCCTCCACCGCTTTTCGTAATCACCCAAGAGCTCGTCAGAATAAACATTATTGCAAATCGCTCGATGCATGGTATCAGCCGCTATTTCAGCGCAGAGCAGCCCATAATATATCCCTCCACCAGTAGTCGGCTTGACCTGTCCTGCCGCATCACCCACCACAATCACCCTTTCACCTGAAGTCCTAGACAACGGCTTGAGGGGAATGCCCCCATAAGTTATTCTTGCCCCCGAAGGGTCTATCCTACCCTGTTTCGCCAGATTATCAATAAAGCTTGTTAGATGCGATCCGGTGTGTCGGCGAGAGAGCAGCCCTGCCAGGGCCCTTCCTTGTGAAGTAGGCACAAGCCAGGCAAAAAACCCGGGCGCTATGTGACCACCAAGATAGATCTCCACTTCATCGATCTCACCTGTGGCCACCTCTGCCTGGGCACCCATAACGAAGTCGGCATTTTTGCCAAACCCCAATTTTTGCGGCAGCCTGGAGCCGAACCCAGAGGCAATAACAACCGCCTTACCCTCGAACTCTGCAAACCGCCCTTTGCTCTCAACCCCTACACGAACAAGGCTATCTGTCCTGGTGACATCTCTCACCTTGCTGTCCAAGAGATACTCTGCACCCCGGGCTTGTGCATCCCTCGCCATGGCAGCATCGAAAACAGAGCGGTCCAATATGCATGCCTGGGCTGTCTCCTTCTCCATTCTGAAGAATTTCCCTGAAGGAGAGAGGACCCTGGCAGACCTTGCTTCTCTTAAAACAGCTTCCTTGCTGACGGGAAAGGTTTCGAGACACTCCTTGCCTACGATGCCAGTGCAACATGCCGTCTTGCCAACCTTCTCATGTTGTTCAAGGACAATTATTCTGTGTCCCCAACCAGCCAGTCTCCCGGCAATGTGGCTCCCAACTGGCCCGGCTCCAACTATGATGACATCGTACAATTCTATTTCCCCAAACCTTCCCAAGCCTAATATTAAACAACCTCAGACCATGGTTGTAAACTGATCTTTTACAGTCTATACTAAATTAGAGACAATGCGATAATTAGCGGTAAGAGTTTCTCCTCCCGACTAAGTGAGCGACGGGCTGCCTTGTGTGGAGTGGAACTGCTCATCTGGACAGGGGCAGAATTAGTTCAGAGACACTACTGCCAGAGGAGTATTCTCTGTGACAGAAATCAACATATTGTGCTGGAATGTCAACGGAATCAGAGCGGTGGGAGGAAAAGGCTTCCTGGAATGGCTATATCGAGAACGCCCCGACGTTCTCTGCCTTCAGGAAACAAAAGCACAGCCTGACCAGCTTGGCAAAGATCTCCTGGAGCCAAAGGACTACTATACATATTGGAATTACCCTGCTAGAAAAGGATACAGTGGAGTGGCTAGTTTGACTAGAGAAAAGCCGATCAGGGTACAGAATGGCCTGGGTATTCCGGAGTTTGACACAGAGGGCAGGGTCTTAATCACAGAATATCCCGCCTTTATCCTCCTGAACATATACTTCCCCAACGGAAAGAAAGATGAGCAGCGATTGAAATACAAGATGGACTTCTATGAAGCCTTCCTCAAATTCATTGACTCCCTGAGAGGGCAGGGCAAGGGCATCATCATTTGCGGGGACTTCAATACTGCCCATAGAGAAATAGACCTGGCTCGACCAAAAGAGAATGAAAAGGTCTCCGGATTTCTCCCCATGGAGAGGGCTTGGATGGACAAGTTCGTGGCTCATGGCTATGTCGATACGTTCCGCGAGTTCAACAAGGAAGCGGGGCAGTATACGTGGTGGGACCTAAAATCGAGAGCCAGAGAGAGGAACGTGGGCTGGAGGATCGACTGCTTCTTCGTAACAAGGAATCTGTTGCCATCAGTTTCAAAGGCATTCATCATGCCTGAAGTAGACGGCTCCGACCATTGCCCTGTTGGAATTACACTCAAAATAGATTAGCCAGGTTATTGGAAATCGGGAGACAAAGAATCAATTCAGAGAAGGACCGGGGCTTAGCCGTATCAACAGGGAGGAGGTGGAGATGAACAAGAAGAACCATGCTGTTTGCCATTTCTGCGCCAAGAAGGTGGAATACACAGATTGCTCTGATAGAGAGCCTTCGCCAGGAGACGCTCGCTGCAACATAATGAGGGGTTGGCTAACAGTGTCTCACTGGCAAGGGATGCATGCTGTCGATTACTACGATTTCTGTTCCTTTGGGTGCCTCCACAAATGGGTCAACGCTCAATTTCCCCGCGTTCCCAGCGTATTCCTTAAAGCCCTCGGGAACGAATAGGCTACACGGTCTGTAATCAGAAACAATCGTCGCGGCAAAAGAGGCCCAGAAGCTTCGCAATCCTCTATAATTCCTTACAATGGTTAAGAGAAGCAGGAGGATTCCAGCTTCGAGCAGACCTGTCAACCCTGCGCGAACCACAGGTCCATCATGCCTATACCTATGTGCTATCAGGCCTATAACACTTTGAATTCAGCCACGCTGCGAGACGGCTACAACGAACTCGCCAGCTGGAAGCCCAAAGTCAATCTGGTTTTCCCGAATACTTGCAGGCTCGGATTGTTACTTGCTATAATGCCACACAAATCCAACATCTGGATTAGACTACAAAGAAAAGGGGGGTTAGAAAGAGCCATGAGAAGTCGGTTGTACCTATTACTGGCTGCACTACTACTAGTAGCTGCAGTGATCCCTATGACGGGCTGCGGCGGGAACGAAGCGAATGAGCCATATAAGGTGGGGGCCATCTTCGCAACCACCGGTTTCAATGCCCCGCTCGGCGAACCGGAAAAGCAGACGGTGGATATGATGGTGGAACAGATCAATGCCAATGGGGGCATCAACGGACACCCCATAGAAGTCATTGCCTACAACAATGAGAGCGTCGCAGCCAACTGTGCAACATTGGCAGACAAGCTTATTAATGACGATAAGGTGGTAGCCATAATCGGGCCTACCGGCACCGGTGACAGCAACGCTATCGTCGACACGTGCGATAACGCGGAGATCCCTCTGATCTCCTGTGCTGCCGGCATATCCATAATCACTCCTACTGCAACAAATGACAAGCACTGGATCTTCAGCACTCCACAAACCACCGTAATGGTGGTTCAGAGGCTCTATGCCTACCTCAATACACAGACCATCTCCAAGATCGGTATCATCACTGACACCGCCGGGTTTGGCGCAGACGGCAAAGCCAATCTCGTGGCCCAAGCCTCTGCGTATGGTCTCACTATCACCTCGGCCCAGACATATGGTACAGACGATCCCGGCATGGAGACGCAGCTTGGCATCATCAGGGATTCCGGCGCTGAAGCTGTGATCTGCTGGGGCACCAACCCCGGGCCGGCTATTGTGGCCCGCAACATGGCAACACTGCCCATGACGATTCCCCTGTTCTGCAGCCATGGCATCGCCTTCCAGTCATTCATTGATCTTGCCCTTAGCGCTGCCAATGGGGTCATATTCCCAGCCGGCAAGCTGCCGATTGCTGACAATCTTACTGATGCCGATCCGCAGAAGGCACTCCTCTTGAAATACCGGGATGACTTCAATGCCAAGTACGGCAACGGAAAAGCCAATACCTTCGGGGGGCATGCCTACGATGCCCTATCCATGGTAGTAAAAGCTCTGGAGAACGCAGTCCAGGAGAGTCCGAAGACCATAAACTCCAACGATGACACGCTGAAAGCCGTAAGAGCGAAGATCAGGGACTACATCGAGAACAGCATCAACAGCACTGGTTTCCCTGAAACTGGCGGCTTCCCCGGTACCGCTGGCATTTTCAACATGTCTGCTGACAACCACAATGGACTCTCGATGGACTGTCTTGTGATGGTCCAGATTGTCGATAAGAAGTGGACTCGGTTGCAGTAAGTCAACCTGATTCCTAGGCCAAAGACGCTCAACGAGGGGGAAAGTGGTACTTTCCCCCTCGTTTTCTAGTGGAACCAGCCAAGAGACGTGTTGAATGACGACAGAGCTTTTCGTTCAGAGCCTCACATCTGGCCTCACTCAAGGCTGCATATATGCCCTAATAGGCCTGGGGTTCACCATAGTATTCAGCGTGACCAGTATCATCAACTTCGCTCAAGGCGATTTTGTGATGCTGGGTGGAATGCTTTCCTTCTTCCTAGCCAAGTCTGCCGGGCTTTCCATCCTCCCCGCCCTACTTCTTTCGATACTCATCGCCACACTCATCGGCGCAGCTTTGTACTTGCTGGCTATCAGAACGGCGAGGAGGTCTTCCGTAGTGAGCCTGATCATAATCACCATCGGAGCTGCTATTTTCATTCGGGGCATCGCCGGCCGGATATGGGGGGCAAACCCCGTGGCCCCACCCTTCTTCACCGGTGACAGATCGCTATCCATCTTCGGAGCCAGTATCCAGCCCCAGGCGCTCTGGATAATCGGCACCACCTTGGCAGTAACAGTCGTCCTGCATCTGTTCTTCTCCTACACCATGATGGGAAAGGCCCTAAAGGCCTGCGCCATGAACCGGACTGCCGCTACTTTCGTTGGTATCAACCCCAAGATGATGGTGCTGATCGCCTTCGCGATGGCAGCAGCGCTGGGTGCTTTGGGCGGAGTAATCATAGCCCCACTAAGCACAACATCCTACAATGTGGGAGCCATGCTTGGTCTCAAGGGCTTTGTGGCGGCTTCCGTGGGGGGATTCAGAAGCCAGATCGTCACGGTTATCGGCGGCATTATGCTGGGATTAGTGGAGTCACTAGCAGTCGCACTCAACTGGGGACCTTTCACTTCCGCCTATAAAGAGGCTAGCGCACTGGTTGTTCTTCTGTTGATACTGCTCATCAGGTCGCGCAAGCTGTCGGAGGAGGAGAGGGCAAGCTGATGCTGGCCACATTAAAGAAAAATAGGTGGTCGTACCTCACAATAGCCGCCTTCCTGTTACTCCTGATCCTGCTTCCCTCCCAATGGTTCCTGGGGCAGAAGACTTTCCTTCTGACCCTTATCGGTATCAACACCATGGTTACTGTGGGGTTGTGTCTCCTTATGGGATACACGGGGCAGGTATCCCTGGGGCAAGCTGCTTTCTTTGGGATTGGTGCCTATTTTTCCGCGATCCTGAGCACAAGGTACGACGTCAATCCGTGGCTGGCAATGCTTATAGCAGCCATGGTTACTGGTGCATTTGCATATGTTATTGGGTATCCGATATTCAGGTTAAGAGGCAACTACCTGGCTATGGCTACTCTGGGCCTGGGCATAATCATGTGGATTCTGTTCAAGGAATTAAGCCAATACACAGGTGGTCCCGATGGACTGGGTGGCATTCCCAATCTTTCTATCGGCGGTTTCGCTTTCGACAGCAATCTAAAGCGCTACTTTCTGGTATGGTTCTTCTGCATGTGCGTTTTGTTGATCTCACAGAACATCGTCAGATCACGAACAGGGAGGGCCCTCAGAGCCATCCACAGCAGCGAGTCCGCCGCTGAGTCGGTCGGCATCAACATAGCTCAGTTTAAGGTAAAAATCTTCGTGCTCAGCGCCGTATTCGCCTCGCTGGCTGGCAGTCTATATGCTCACCACACTCATGCCATCAGCCCCAGTTCCTTCGACTTCCTCGGTTCAGTGATGATTCTAGTAATGGCTGTAGTAGGAGGGCTAGCCAGTATCTGGGGAGCCATCTTCGGCGCAGCAACTATCCAGTACTTGAAGAGCGAGATTCTGGTGCAATTGGGTAATAACGATGTCATTGTGTACGGATTACTACTGATGCTAGTAATGATCTTCATGCCGAAGGGCCTGTTTGTAAGCTTGAGGGATGCCTACGACGGCTGGCGCCAAAGGCGTGCCCAAAGAGGAGCGGTACCTTGAGCAGTTCGGTTCTGGAGGCCAAAGGTCTGAGCAAGGTTTTCGGCGGATTGACAGCCCTAGACAAGGTTGACCTCGCTGTGGAGTCCGTCAAGATCACTTCTATCATCGGCCCCAACGGAGCAGGCAAGACCACCCTTTTCAATCTCATAGCCGGCGTCTATGCGCCAAGCAGCGGTGAGATATACTTTCAGGGCGAGCCTCTCGGCAAAATACCGCCGTACAAGAGATCTGCCCTGGGCATTGCCCGTACATTCCAGAACGTTCTTTTGTTCGACAACATGACAGCATTGGAAAACGTAATGTCGGGTCAGCACCCCCGCAGCCGCTATGGCTTTCTGGAGGCAGCCATCCGTCTGCCCAAGGCACATCGTGAGGAAGAGACCATTTCTCTGAAGGCCATGAGATACCTCAACCTGGTCGGGCTGGGAATGCATGCGCAGCAGAACGCACTAAGCCTGCCACTGGGCCAGCAGAAGATTCTGGCCATAGCCCGAGCTCTGGCCACCGAACCTAAGCTTCTGCTGCTTGACGAGCCGGGTGCTGGTTTGAACGCACTGGAGAAACAAGGGCTGGGTGAGCTGATCCGGCGCATTCGCGATATGGGAATCAGCGTTATCCTGGTAGAGCATGACATGGACCTGGTCATGGGCATCGCTGAATGGGTCATTGTCCTTGACAGCGGACAGAAGATAGCCGAAGGCACTGCCTCCCAGATTCAGAAGGACCGGAGGGTTATCGCGGCCTACCTTGGCGAAGAAGAGAAGGTCGAATAATGTTGCGTATCGACAATGTCTCTGTGGCCTACGGCCTCTCTACGGCAGTGAGAGATGTTTCTCTGGTAGTGAACAATGGAGAAATCGTCACTATTGTTGGCTCAAACGGCGCGGGGAAAACCAGCCTGCTCAACGCTATATCCGGGATGGTGCCAGTCAAGAGCGGCAGTATCTGGCTTGATGAAGTGCGACTTTCTGGCCGTCCCCCCCATAAAACG
This sequence comes from Chloroflexota bacterium, assembly GCA_026389585.1. Taxonomy (NCBI): domain Bacteria; kingdom Bacillati; phylum Chloroflexota; species Chloroflexota bacterium. The sequence continues at coordinate 26,204 of JAPLHP010000067.1, forward strand.
GTAAGATTAGGTATAGGGTATGTCCCTGAGGGGAGGCAGATCTTCGGCTCTATGTCGGTAATGGACAACCTGATACTGGGCAGCTACTCTCAATACACCCGGAGATGGTTCCGCAACCTGGCATATGCAGGTTGGGCTCTCCGAGATCAATCGGTTCAGCCTAACCTAGATAAGGTATTCCAGCTCTTCCCCCGACTCAAGGAGCGGCTCAGTCAACAAGCAGGCAGTCTGAGCGGCGGTGAGCAGCAGATGCTGGCCATTGGAAGAGCACTGATGTCGTCCCCAAAGATATTGCTCCTGGACGAGCCTTCTCTCGGGCTAGCACCAATGCTGGTTAAGGAAATCCTCCGCCTTCTGGCCAGGTTGAGAGAAGAGGGAATGACCATGTTGCTCATTGAGCAGGATGCAGTAGCCGCCCTGAAGATAGCCGATAGAGGATACGTTATGGAGAGAGGGCGCATAGTACTCGAAGGCAGCGCCGGAGAACTGCTGGGAAACGATCAGGTAAGGCAAGCGTATCTCGGCAAGGCCAGGGGCTAGCGCGAAGAAATGGCAATCACGAAGAGACTACTATCAGGAAATGAAGCCATGGCCCTCGGGGCATACCATGCTGGTGTAAGCGTGGCCACCGCCTACCCGGGAACTCCCAGTACCGAGATACTGGAAAACCTGGCCAAGATGGAAGGTATCTACGTTGAATGGTCCACAAATGAGAAGGTGGCTATGGAAGTAGCCCTCGGGGCCTCCTACGCCGGAGTGAGGGCATTGGTTTCCATGAAGCACGTGGGGTTGAATGTGGCCGCAGATCCTTTTTTTGCCGCTTCGGTGACAGGAGTAAGGGGAGGGCTGGTAGTCATATGCTGCGATGATCCCGGCATGCACAGTTCCCAGAACGAGCAAGACAACCGCCACTACGCTCGATTTGCCAAAGTGCCCATACTCGAGCCCAGCGATAGTCAGGAAGCCTACAACATCATGGAGTGGGCCTTTAAGATGAGTGAGGAATTTGATACGCCGGTGCTCTTTCGCAGCACAACACGTATCTCACACTGCAAGACGGTGGCTAACGTCAAAGAAGCAGCAGATATCAAGCGAAAACAACCCCGGTTTATCCGGGACCCTTACAAGTTCGTTATGGTTCCTTCCAATGCCCGTCCCAGACACCCTCTGATGGAGGAGCGCATACAGAAGCTATCCTCCTACATGGAGGCCTTCCCTCTCAACGAGATGATCCTCGGAGACCGAAGTATAGGGATTATCTCCGCCGGAGCTGCCTATCAATACGCCCGGGAGGTATTCCACAATGCCAGCTTCTTGAAGCTGGTGACCACCTACCCACTCCCCAAAAAACTTATCAAAAGGTTTGCCTCGGAGGTAGCCAGGGTTGTGGTAATCGAGGAACTGGACCCATTCCTTGAGGATATCATCAAGATTATGGGGATACAGGTAATAGGCAAGGAACTGGTACCCATTGTCGGAGAGTTGAACCCTCAGATCCTGGAGGAAAGGGCCATCAACGCTGGCCTTCTGCCCCAGCCACAGCAAATGTCTCAATCAACGAAAAAGGTAGAGCGTGCGCTTCCATTGCGTCCACCGCTGCTATGTCCTGGCTGTCCCCATGCAGCAACATCTTATGCGCTCAGGAGGTTGGGTTTCTACCATGTCGAGCCGCATGATGAGCAAGCTTCGGAGAAACGAGCGATGGCACGGCAGAAGCGCCAGGGGATCATAGTCACCAGCGACATAGGATGTTACACTCTGGCAGTCTATCCACCGCTTCTGGCCCTGGACACCTGCGCCTGCATGGGAGCCAGCATCGGACAGGCCCACGGGCTGGAGAAGGCCGGAGTAACCAACAAGATAGTAAGCGTCATAGGCGACTCCACCTTCCTCCACTCAGGCATTACCAGCCTGGTGGACGTCGTATATAATAAAGGCCACGGCACAGTGATCATCCTGGATAACAATACCACGGCCATGACTGGCCACCAGGGTCATCCGGGGACCGGCATATCGGCCAGAGGCGAAGAAACCCGGAAAGTCATAATGGAGGACCTTGTGCGTGGTACCGGTGTCCGGGATGTAAGCGTAGTGAACGCCTTCGACCTGCCACTCATCGAAGCCACCATCAAACGATGCGTGGAAACAGATGAACCCTCAGTAATCATCGTCCGTGGCCCCTGTCCTCTCAGGGTCAGAATGAAGGGCAAGCCACTTGTAGTAGACCTGGAGCAATGCGACAAATGCTTCAATTGCCTCAGGGTAGGCTGCGCCGCCATAACCAAGGACGGGGACAAGATCACTATAGACACTGCCCTCTGTGTCGGTGATAGATGTTCGCTCTGCCTCCAGGTATGCCATCGCCAGGCCTTCAAGGTGAGTGAGAGATGACAAAGACCGATGTGTTGATGACCGGGGTCGGCGGCCAAGGTGTAATCCTGGCCAGTGATGCTCTGGCAGAAATAGCCCTGAAAGCCGGCTATGACGTGAAGAAATCAGATTCCCTGGGCATGTCTCAAAGAGGTGGCAGTGTGGTGAGCCATCTAAGAATGGGCGAACACATTTTCTCACCCATGATAAAGAAGGGAGATGTTGACTTTCTGCTGGCTTTCGAGAGACTGGAGGGAGCCAGGTGGGCAGATTACCTCAGAAGAGGCGGCGTCGCCATTATCAACAACCTGGCTATTCCACCGCTCTCTGTGGTGGGTGGCGCCTCAATATACCCCAGCACGGTGGAGGTAGAGGAGATCATACGCGAGTATACAGATGAGATTTACTTTATTCCAGCCACTGAAATCGCCGTGGAGCTTGGCAATCCACAGGTCCTTAACGTGCTGCTGGTGGGCTTTCTCTCCCTCTTTCTGGATATAGAGGAGAAAAGCTATATTGGCAACCTATCCCAGCGAGTGCCCCAAAAATTCCTTCAGCTTAACCTGAAGGCTTTCGCCCGAGGTAGAGAAGAAGCACTGATCAGAAAACAAAACAGACAACATTGACTCAGGAGGCAACACAGATGATCTGGAATCCCAAGAATGAAACCATGCCCCGAGGGGAACTGGAAAAGCTTCAACTGGAGAGACTCAAGTCCCAACTTGCCAGGGTCTATGAGAAAGTCCCTTTCTATCGGCATGCTTTCCAGCAGCGAGGCGTAACCCCTGACAGCATCAATTCTCTGGCCGACCTCTCAAAGTTACCCCTTACCACAAAGCAGGACTTCCGGGACAACTACCCATTCGGATTGCTTGCCGTCCCTATGGAACAGGTATGCAGAGTGCATGCCTCCAGCGGCACCACGGGGAAGCCGGTAGTAGCTCCCTATACTGCCAATGACTTAAGAATGTGGACCGAGATGATGGCCAGGACTCTGACTTGCGCCGGAGTGACCAAGAATGACGTCATGCAAAACGCCTACGGCTACGGGCTGTTCACCGGCGGTCTTGGCTTCCACTACGGCGGCGAGAGGGTGGGGGCTACTGTAATACCCACGTCGACCGGTAACACTAAAAGACAACTCATGCTCATTCAAGACCTAGGTACCACCGTCATCACCTGCACCCCTTCCTACTCGCTGATTCTGGCCGAAGCAGCAGTGGAGATGGGCCTGGATCTGAAACTTACCAAACTCAGGTTAGGGGTATGCGGTGCCGAGCCATGGTCCGAGCAGATGAGAGCAGAGATAGAAGCCAAGCTGCCTATCAAAGCTATGGACATATATGGACTTACTGAGGTGGTGGGCCCCGGGGTGTCTGTAGAGTGTCCGTATAAGTGCGGCCTGCATATCTTCGAAGACAACTTCCTGCCGGAGATAGTCAATCCTCAGACGGGAGAACGGCTTCCTTACGGCGAGATAGGAGAACTGGTACTGACCACTCTAACCAAAGAGGCACAGCCCGTGATCCGCTTCCGCACCAGGGATATCGCCTCTCTGAATCCAGAACCCTGCAAGTGCGGAAGAACTCTGGTGCGCATGACCAAGGTGACCGGCAGGACAGACGATATGCTCAAGATCCGCGGGGTCAATGTCTTCCCATCACAGATAGAAAGCGTCCTCCTACAGGTCGAGGGTGTAGAGCCCCATTACCTCATCATCGTTGACCGCGAGCGCCACCTGGATGAGCTGGAGCGAT
>JAPLHP010000068.1 GCA_026389585.1 Chloroflexota bacterium
CTGTTGGGAAACACGGGAATGAAAAAGCCATCGGGAAATATGTTAAAGAGCAAGGACGTGCATCTCAATATGTTCAGATTCACAAAGACCAACTAAGGTTACTGTGATACCCCGACGCTTGCGTCGGGGAGAATGTCATTCATTTACGGAAAGTACCTGCCCACTGATTCTCGAACCTCCTGGAGCCACTTTCTTCTCTGCTCTTCGGTGCTGATAACAACAACTCCAAACACCCTCCGATAGAAGCTGGGGACACCACATAGACCAAATAGACAATTCTTCCAGAGTGTCTCAAGTGGATCAGAGAAAACTGCATGTTCCCTTTCTGTTGATGTATTTGAGGTGTTAAATACCACGGCAACTTTCGCTCTCAGCAGACCATTTGGGACCCCTTCCCCTTTATCTCCTCCCAAGAACTCATAAGCGACACCCGGACGGATGACCCTGTCAATCCATCCTTTTATTATCGCCGGTGGTTGACCCCACCAATTCGGATGAACGACTACTATTCCGTCTGCTTCAGCAATCTCACTGCAATACTTTTCGATTTCAGGAGGCAATGGAGCATCGCTGGGGATCTCCTCCATCGGCAATACTGGATCAAATTTCTCGTCATATAGATCATGGAAGCATACTTCATGACCTTTCCCCTTAAGTGTGCCTATCGTTACGCCTGCAATTGCATGATTAAAGCTTGATTTGTTGGGATGTCCCAAAATCACTGATACTTTCATATTGCTAATTTATGTCCATTTTATGCGCAGCACCCTCTTTTATACCGTACCAGCTGTGCGAATCGTATAGTGGAGAGGAGAGGATGTCAAGCTAGTGAGCGGCGGGGTGCAACAGACAGAATCGATGGCACCCTTTTCAAGGCAGCTCTTGCCTTCGGTTGAGCAAGGCACAAATCAATATCGATTGGAGGCATATGAGATTGGGGTCTCTCAAACGCAAGGCTGCCTGGAGCTATAGTTAGCAGGAACCAGGATGGGACATTTCTAATGAGTCAAGAAGGAGGTCATTTCTAAAGAGAACTACCACATAGCTACCACATAGCCATTTGACATAGTTCCTATGGGATGTTACAATTTCACAAGATCCTGCGGCAGAAGGGAGGGCTGACCGGACGTAGATTCGGGCAGACTGAGCAGCAGGGAGGACTGCTAAGAAGGAGGAGAAGGTGCACAATTGGGAAACTGGTGATCCGTATATGACTACGTGGGTTCGGTTGCGCCAGGCCGCTGAAGCTGCGATGAGGGCTATGGAAATCGAGCTTGGCAAGCGGCAAACTACACTTGCCCAAACGGATGTTCTGCTCATCTTGAGCATGAGCAGAGTTCCTATGAGCCCCGGCGAGATATCCTCTTATGTGTTCCGGGAAAAACATAGTGTTTCTGCGCTGCTGTCTCGCATGCAGAGGGCTGGCTATGTTAGAAAGGTCAGGAGCAAGAAGGATCAGAGGGTGGTAAAGATACAGATACAGCCCAAAGGGAAAGAACTTCTTGACCGAGCACTGCCAGTCATATTGGGCTATGCCCGGGATATCCTGGTGGCCCGCTTCTCCGACAAAGAGATCAAGCAATTTGACAAGTATCTGAAGGGTTTGCGTGATGTTGCGTTGCAGGAGCTTGGAACTGAAGCAAGGTCTGTTCCACCTACTATTGAGTGGAAAACTGAGTTGGTAGGCCATTGGAAGAGTGTGTTAAAAGACTATCACACAGGCCCGAGTAAGGCTGGGCCTGCCACAGTTGCAGCAAAATCAAAGTAACCCCCGGTCTGGTTGACCTTGTTTTTCGCCAGCACTCCGTTCTGGGTTGAAATTCGGAGTGCTGGCGTAGTGTTTTTCGGACTTCAGAACAGGGTGGCAGGGGGTGGCTAGCTTTTTATTCCAGCGTGTATGGTAACAACGCCCCAGGTTAAAGGATGGAAGTGGGTGTCCTTTAGGCCAGCATGATCCATGATTCGCTTTAATTCACTTGGCTCGTAGAACTCCGCAATAGAACGAGGAAGATAGATATAAGCCTCCCTGTCTCTGGATAAGACCCAGCCAATGAGTGGCAGGATGCGGAAGAGATAAAGCTGATGGATCTTTCGGAAGAGCCGATGCCGGGGCCGGGAAAACTCGAGGCAGATTACCTTTCCCCCCCTCTTAACTACTCTGGTTGTTTCCCGCAGTGTCTTTTCAACATCAGGGACGTTTCGAAGGGCAAAGGCGATGGTGGCGCAATCGAAAGTGTTGTCTGGGAAGGGAAGGCTCTCTGAGGTTGCAAGTGCAAGCTCTGTGTTTGGGCTCTTGTTTTTGGCTATATAAAGCATCCTTTTACAGAAATCGATCCCGACAACTTTGCCTTTTGCTCCAACCCCTTTGACCAGTTCCTGGGCCAGCTTTCCTGTTCCAGTGGCTACATCGAGGATAACCTCATCCCCTTTTAACCCGAGGCTGGACACAGTAAATCTGCGCCAGTATTTATCCCGGCTAAAACTGAGCAAGGTATTAAGAAGGTCATACCTGTCGGCTATGGCTGAAAACATTCTATGAATGTATGCTGGCCTGGCTGTCATTTTCTACCGGTTGGCCCCGGGTGCGCTACGCTCTTGCACATGATATGCACACAAATGGCACATTGTGCACAATAGTGCTGCTTCTTTCTGAGCCCCATCACAGGGATCAAGCGATCTGTGACCTGTTTCGATTCTCTCATTATTGGCTGGTTTATTGACCTTTTCTTATCCTTACTTCATCACCGATTTTGACATCAAGCAAGTGAGCTGCGTTGCTGTTCTTTAGGGCTACTTCCAGATATCCGCTGCTGTCAATAAGAGCCAGTAAGCTATTAGCCTGATCGTACGCTGAGCTTAGTGAATCGATTCGTTGCCCGGCGATCTCGAGGCGAAATTTGCCGAGAGGGATGCTTTCTCTCTGGATGTCTGTGATTATGTTCCCAAAACGGTCGATGTGGAGGACGTGGCCTATCAAGTCTCCGCTTTCTGCAACTTGCGGCTGAGGGATGGGAAAGACGTTAATAGAGCTGATGGTCTTGCCGAATTCCTCAAGGGGTACACCAAGGGAGATATGGGCAACTACTGGAGCGAATATGTCGCGGCCGTGAAAGGTAGAGCTAACCGGATGGTGCCAGAATATTGGATTGGTAATCTCGAATGCCAGCAGGCCAGGCGGCAGTCCTTTGGGTTGTGCCTCGGGATGATACCCTATTGGAGAAGCGTGATAGAGAATGTAGCTTAATACACCGTTGTCCGGGGCAACAAAGATAGACTTTGGGGTCTTAACGATAATCGACCTGCGCTGGCTGCCTACTTCAGGGTCAATGATGACCATATGGATAGTACCGTCGGGGAAGTAGGAGTAGGCGGTACCCAGCACGAAAGCGCCCTGGGCAATATTTTGTGGCTCGATAGAGTGGGAAATGTCAACCAGTGTGGCGCTGGGGTTTATGCCCAGAATGGTCCCTTTCATGGCTGCCACATAGGCGTCTTCGGTGCCAAAATCTGTGGTCAGGGTGACGATTCTTTCCACTGTTGTGCGGGATTTGGGGGCTAGGTCAGCCTGAGGCTAAGTATGGAAAGGACAACAAAAATCAACACCAAGACAATGGTGAATCGGAACAGCGCCTTTTCAAGCCCTCTTCTGGTGCGGAACGTAGAGTCAGGTTGTCCAAAGATGCCCCCCAGTCCTCCCCCTCTTACCTGAAGTAAGATAACCGCGATCAGTACTACGGCAAGTATTATCTGCGCGATGTCAAAATAGGTTTCCACTAGACTCCTTCAAGCTCCTTTTGCAGTATCTCACTCACCAGCTTGGGATTTGCCCGACCCCTGGTTGCTCTCATGGCCTGACCCACTAAGAAAGTCAGGGCCTGCTCCTTACCCGCCTTGAAGTCTACCACTGCCTGGGTGTTTGCTGCAATTATCTCCCTTACTACCTGTTCCACTGCTGAGGTGTCACTGATTTGCCCCAGCCCTAGCCGGGTCGCAATCTCCTTAGGTTCTTTGCCAGTACGGAACATCTCTTCGAAGACCTTCTTGGCAGCGGGTCCGCCAATAATGCTCCGGTCGGTCATGTCGAGCAATTCTGCTAGATGGCCGGGGGCAACCTTGGATTGGTGGATCTCGATATCGGCTGAGTTGAGCCAGTGGGCAAAGTCGCCCAAAAGCCAGTTGCTCACGCTCTTGGCCCTCTTTTCCAAGGGTGTATCTTGAGACAATCTCAGACAGGTTTCGAAATAATCGGCCAGGGCCTTAGAGTTGGTAAGGATATTGGCGTCATAAAGGGGCAAGCCATACTGGGACATAAACCGATCTCGCCTCGACTCTGGAAGTTCAGGCAGACTCGACTTGGTCTCCTCTACCCAGGCTGGGCTCAATATCAAAGGGGGAAGATCAGGCTCGGGGAAATAGCGGTAGTCGTGGGCGGATTCCTTACTGCGCTGCGGTTGGGTTATACCTTTCTCCTCCACCCACCCCCTGGTTTCTTGGGCCAGGCGACCTCCCTCCTCGGCTACTTTTCTCTGACGGTTGGCCTCGAACTCAAGGGCGCGGTAGACTGCCTTGAAGCTGTTCATATTCTTCACTTCGACCTTGGCAAAGGTTTCAGGCGAGCCTGTTGGGCGTATGCTTATGTTGGCGTCGCACCTGAAGCTGCCTTCCTCCATGTTTCCTGTGGATACTCCAAGGTACTGCAGTATGGTGCGCAGCTTCATAAGGAAGATTCTGGCCTCTTCGGATGAGCGTAAATCAGGCTCGGTGACAATCTCCATCAAGGGTACCCCGGAGCGGTTGACATCGATCAGGCTATAGGACTCTCCGAAGGAGCTGGTGCGGTGCACTAATTTGGCCACATCCTCCTCTAGATGTACCCGCCTGATATTCACCTGTCTCTTCTCCCCCTCGGTTTCGAGCAATATCCGGCCCTGAACGCTGATAGGGGCGTCGTATTGGGAAATCTGATATCCCTTCATGAGATCGGGATAGGGATAGTTCTTACGATCAAATTTGGTGAATTGAGGTATGGTGCAGTTCAGGGCTAACGCAGTCATTACGGTGTACTCTACTGCCCTTCTGTTGATGGTAGGTAATACACCTGGCATGCCCAAACAGATGGGGCAAACATGGGTGTTGGGTGGAGCATTGGCGTAATCTGCGGAACAGCGGCAGAACATCTTGCTCCGGGTCAGCAGCTGAGTATGAACCTCCAGGCCGATGATGGTTTCATAGGTCATGGCGGACTTAATATAGCATGGACGAATCAAGTGTGTCTATTTGGAGACGGCCAGCCAACTATAGCTAACCTTTTGCCTCTTTTGGTGTTATATAATGTGGGGGTGATAATGCCGGATACTAAGTTAGTTTGAATGTAGGATTACCAGGTGCAACGGGAAGGGAATTTAGTACGCCGGGCTCAAGGGCAGGATCCGGAGGCCTTCGGACGGCTCTATGAGGAGCACTTCGACAGGATATATCGGTATATTGTGCTCAGGGTGAGAAACCAGGCAGATGCTGAGGATTTGACCCAGGAGGTCTTCCTCAAGGCCCTGGATTATATCGGTTCCTATCGCTGTAAGGGGATGCCCTTTTCCTCCTGGCTTTTCCGGATAGCCCATAATCAGGTGGTAGATCATTGGAAGAAGAAGAGCAGGGAGAAGGCCAGGGTGATTCCTTTGGATGAGATTGACGAAGCAAGAACGTTGCCTTCGGGTGACCCCGCAATGCTTGCCGAGCAGAAACTCAGCCTAGAACAGCTAGCTGCAGCTTGCGAGCGGCTTTCTGATGGACAGCGGGAGGTTATCTCCCTGCGCTTTGCTGGTGGATTGTCTGTAGCAGAGGCAGCCAGGGTCATGGGTAAGAGTGAGGGAGCAGTCAAGGTTCTGCAATATGCTGCACTGATGAAGCTGCGCCGAATCCTTGGCTCAAGTGAAGAAGAATCCGATGACTGATGAAACTGGCGATGGAACATGTGTGGTTGAGACTGCATCGCTCCAATTTAGGCAGGGCGAGGCTTCATGCAGGGTTGGCTGACAAGAGGATGAAATGAGACCAAGTCATAAGCCGTACATTGCTGTAGGGATAGTGTTTTTGGGGGCGCTCCTTTTTGCCGGGTTCATATTCGTCTGGCAAAGAGGCGGGCTTCCCCTTTCGAATCCGTTCTCTGAGACAGCAACACCTATCGAGACAACCATTAACGAAACTCCAGCCTCGGGGGCAACCATCCCCCAGTCATATGAATGGAGCTACGGGGGACATGAATGGACATGGAATCTGCAGATACCGGAAGGATTGTATCTATACTATCACGCAATTGAACGGGCGCCTGTGTCAGATTATTCCATCTATGTTACCCATCCTCTTGATGATAGCTTTATCAAAGGGTTAGCCGAGGAGTTGAAAAGCAGGGCTACGGAGAGGGGTTTTGACGAGGAGGAGACGGCCGACTTTGTGGCCTCTTTTGTGCAGAATCTTGTTTACCAGAGCGAAGAGGGTGAATACCCCAAATACCCAGTAGAGACACTGTTTGATCGGGGGGGTGACTGTGAGGATACTTCCATATTGACAGCGGCTCTGCTGCAGGCTATGGAGTACGATGTGGTTCTGCTCAATTTCCCTCCTGTTCTTCCTGATGAGGCCGGTCACATGGCAGTTGGGTTGGCCCTGCCGGCGATTTCCGGGGGCTACAAGTACAATTTCGATGGGGAAGATTATTACTACCTGGAAACAACGTCTGTGAGCAAAGCGGGAGAGATTCCAGACAACTATAGAGGCAGAGATCCTACGGTCTACAAGATACTGCCCATCCCCGTCTTGAAGTTCACTGATGAACTCAGGTGGACTACTTACAGTAGGTGGCTTGCCGAGGAGACCCTTACTCTTGAAGTGACCGTAACCAACTGGGGAACAGCAGATGCCAAAGGGGTTTATGTTCGTGCTTTCTTTGTCGGTGACGAGGCGAATGCCAAGACAAGTGCACCCTTCGACCTGAAATATGGCTATCAGATATCTCCTGTGACTGTGGAAAAGGTTGTGATGCCGGCAGGAGGAGTCACCCTCTGTGTGGAGCTTTTCGAGGGTGGTGTTAAGGTGGAGGAGTGGATCGAGCAGGTTAGCTAGGAGCAAGGGGCCGGGTTCCTTGATCAAGAAGGTGCTAACCTTTGGCGGAGTTTTTCGTTATACAGGTTAGGGAGTGGTGGACAAGCCGATGGCTGAGCGATTTGGGAATATTCTAGATGAATGCATAGAACGATTGCTCCAAGGGGAGAGTGTGGAGCACTGTCTGGAGCGCTATCCAGAGCATGCAGTGCAATTGGAGCCGCTGCTTCGAGTTGCCAAAGCAACTCGAGAGACGTCTTCTGTCGAGCCCCGGCCGGAGTTCAAGGCACAAGCCAGGTATCAGATTGAGTCGTTGCTCCATGCCAAGGGGCAGAAGGCTGGGCCGAGGAGGCTTCCTCTGGTTAGCTGGGTGCCTCGGTGGGCGGTTGTGGTGGCTGCTGTTTTTCTGGCGATTCTTCTGGCTGGCAGTGGCACGGTGGCTGCCTCCTCCAGCAGCCTCCCCGGCGGTACCCTCTACCCGGTGAAGACGGCAACTGAGCGGGTGTGGTTGAGTATGACCTTTTCAGATACTGCCAGAGCAAGGCTTCAGGCCAAATTTGCTGATCGGCGGGTTGCGGAGATGGCGAGGATGGCCGAGCGAGGCTATACCGAGGGAATGGAAGAACTGGCCGCGCGATTCAGTGCTCATCTGAAGAAAATAGAGGAGCTGGCTGCGCGCATAAGGGCAGCAAATCCAGAAGATGAGGCAAAGATTACTGCTCTGAGAGAAATCTTGTATCGCAATATGGCTCGGGATGTGGCTATTCTCCAGGCTGCACAAGGAAGAGCTCCATTGAGAGCAAGGCCTGCCATTGAACTGGCCAAGAATAAGTTAATGGATAGATACGAGGAGGCCCTTAGAGCTCTTGATAACAAATAGAGTTAGTAGCCTTCATGCGGCTTCTTATGAGGGTGTTCGCTATTTGCCGATGCAGAAGTTGCTGAAAATAGTCTCCAGGAGGTCTTCCTGAACTGTCTCGCCGGTGATCTCTCCGAGGGCATTGAGGGCGGCAGTCAGATCAATGGTGACGAAGTCGTCAGGCATACCTGAATCGATATCTGACAAGGCCTGGATTAGACCTCTCCCGGCTCTTTCCAGGGCATCTTTGTGGCGAGGATTGTTCACAATGGGGGCATCAGAGACAAAAACCTTTCCCCCGAGGGCTATCCTGACCATCCTTTCCTCGAGTTGGGCGATACCATCCCCCGAAAGGGCTGAGATAAAGACTACCTCCCGTCCTAATTCATCAGGCTTGGCCTGGTGGGGCAAATCATACTTATTGGCCACTATTAAAGCTGTCTTGTTGCCTATGAGATCCAATATCTCTTTGTCGGTCTTTGTTATCGGCTGACTCATATCAATGACTGCAAGAACAAGGTCAGCCTGCTCTATGGCCTTTTGGCTGCGTGCTACTCCCAGGGATTCTACAATATCCTGGCTATGGATAATTCCAGCAGTATCCACCAGGATAAAAGGAACGCCATCTATATTTGACACCTCTTCTATGGTGTCCCGGGTGGTTCCGGGGACAGGGGTGACAATAGAGCGGTCTTCGCGGAGAAGCTGGTTCAGCAGGCTTGACTTGCCCACGTTGGGTCGCCCTACGATAGCGGTCCTCACGCCCAAGCGATAGACCATGCCGGTATCCGCAGTGGAGAGTAGCTCTTGCAGGCTTTGCAGGGCTTCATTTAATGGTCGAATTACTTCCTGTGGTTCTATCTCATCTTCAGGGAAATCTATTCTGGCGGTGAGATAGGCCAGGACTGACATTAATTTGCTACGAATGGTCTTGATGGCTACGGAGAGGCGACCCTCGAGTCCCTGGATAGCCAGCCGCAGGCTAGCATCAGTCCTGGCACGGACTATATCCAGGACTGACTCAGCCTGAGCCAGATCTATCCTGCCGTTAAGGAAGGCCCTCAATGTGAACTCGCCGGGATGGGCCAGCCTTGCTCCGTGGTACAGCGCCAGTTTCAGTATGTGCTGAAGGGGTAAGGGCCCCCCATGGCAGTTGATCTCCACCACATCCTCTCTGGTATATGTATGAGGTGCGGCCATATAAGAGACCAGCACCTCATCTATCACCTCGCTGGTTTCAGGGTCGACAATGTGTCCATAGCTAAGGCGGCGGTTGGCAAGCTTGCCTCGGAAGACAGCCTCCGCAATGCGGCGAGCCCCGGTGCCGCTGAGGCGGACAATCCCCACACCACCTTCACCTAAAGGTGTGGATATGGCAGCGATGGTATCCTGGTACATTTCACTTCATAATATAGCATCTGATGAACCAGATAAGCACGCTGGCGTGCAGTGCCCAAGCCAGTGCTTAGTTGCAGGAATAGGCGTTATTCACTTTGTGGGGGGGAGACCCCTTCGCTCAGGGTGACAAACCGCATAAATATAATTCTGACATATTGCCCACTGCGTCGGGTCGTCCTTCCGCAGAAGGACGACAGCCACCACGCTTAGGGGTCATTCCTGAAAAAGCCGACCATGTCATTCTGCTTGGCCATTGTGTCATTCTGAGCGTAGCGAAGAATCTCGGAAGAACCCCGATTGTTACGCTGACTTGTGCCACCAGGCACTAACTCATGGATTGAGGTAGCGTTCCTTGATGTAGGAGCAAAGGATAATACCCTTAGTCTTCTCGGGCCAAAAGCATAGTACAGAGTGTGCTGCGGTAGTGTGGATTTGGCTTTTCTTGGGGCTATTCGATTCGCTGGATCTGGTAGTGCAGTTCACCTGCTGGGGCGGTTACTTTCACCACGGCGCCCTGGGGTTGGTTCAAGAGCGCTTTGCCTATGGGGGAGATGATCGATATCTTGCCATTTGCCGGGTTAGCCTCGTTCTTAGTGACCAGGGTATAGGTCAGCTCTTTCCCGGAAGCGATATCGCGTAGAACGACCTTGGTTCTCAGCCTCACGGTAACAGTAGGGGTTTCCATTGGTTTCTCTGCCTCGACTAATACTCCAGTGGTGATGGCAGTCTGTATTTCTTTCATTCGGGCTTCTATGTGATCGCGGTGCTCTCTAGCTGCGTGCAGCGGGGCATTTTCGCGGAAATCCTTGTCGGCGGCGGCTATGCGCATCTCCTCTGCGACGTGTACACGCTCTTCCGCCAGGGAAGAAAGTTGTGACTTCAACAGGGCATAGTCCTCGGCTGTCAGAGCGATCTGCTGCTTTGGCTTGGTGGGTATGGGAGTCTTGGACGAGGTCTGTTTTGTCCTGAGGTGTGGAGCCAAGCTGGTCTTGATGAGCTTCTCCTTCTTGGCATAGGTTAGCAGGGATCTCACCGGCTCAAGCTTCTTGGTAGCATCACCAGTCGATGCGGCTACCGACTCAGCGTAGTTGGCTATTACCACGGGGGTGATTTGACTGATGAGGCGTTCCTTGCCATACCAGAGGGCAAATCTATTTACTTCTTGCTGCTTTTCCTTTCTTTCTTCTGGTGGCAGTGAAGTAAGAAAGGCCAGGGCCACCGCTTCCAAGGTAAAGCCTTGTTTCTCCATACCGATACACTGGCTATCTTATCACAACTGGGGCATATCTTACCACCCCACACTCAAACGGTTGGCCAGGCTGAGGGGCAGGTCTGAATCCATCATCTTTTGCTGGGTGAGCGAGATATCATATTCGACGCGGTAGTGATGGAGTAGCCCTTCTTCAATGTCAAGGATGGCGTAGCTGGCCCTGGGGTTACCATCTCTTGGCTGTCCTACTCCACCGCAATTGATGACGAGGCGGTTTCTTCCCTGTTTCAGCGGCAATTCGCTGGGCATGTGGTAATTCTGGCAGAGGTTATCCTGATCAAGCTCGAAAACCAGCGGTGCATGGGAGTGGCCTATAAAGCAGAATCTGGTATCAAAGTAGGCGAAGTTGTCCAGCGCGGATTCCGTAGAGAGGAGGTACTCCCAGACGGGATCTCTGGGGCTGCCGTGGACGAGGGTGAAATCGCCCTGGCACAGGGTTAGGGGTAGACTATGCAGGTAAACGATATCTTCACGGGTCAGCCTCTCAGCAGTCCAGTGACAGGCAGCCGCAGCCTCGGGATTGAAGGATGAGGTATCTATGTTGCCTATTGCCGCCCAGTCGTGGTTGCCGGCAACGCAAAGGTGACGATGCTGACGCAGAAGCTGGATACATTCATGCGGGTCAGGACCGTAGCCGACCACGTCGCCGAGGCACCATATTTCCTCAGCTCCGCCCCTCTTCTTCAAATCCTCCAGTACGGCCTGGAAAGCTGCCAGGTTGCTGTGAATGTCAGCCAGAATAGCATAGCGCATCTCGAAAGCCTGGGTTACTATAGCAGGCCTGAGAGTTTTTGACCAGAAAGACTGAAAGCCAGTTTGTCATAGTCACGCATGTTGACTGTCAACATTACACTCATCATTTTGAGCAATAAGATTACGCTGCATACTCCACGCGCTGCTCGCGGTGCTCGGCGTTATCGTCTTCTGCGGTCTCGCTGCCGCTTTCGTGTGCCCATCCCAGCCTCGCTCTTCGCCAGGGTGCGACCCTCCCCCGCAGCCCGCGCCTTTGCCGTTTCGGGCGGGTTCCCTCACTCAGGGTGTTTATCCCCTCTGCATCTGTGCGCCACAGCCCCTCTTGACTTTGACAAGGCGTTTTATCACTGACTCCCTGCCCTCGATCCCGAGCAGTTCATAGCGCACCACCTTGGCCGCCTCGTTCTTCTTCTCCGTGGTTACGTGCTTGTGTTTTCCGCCATGCACAAAGTAACTTCTTGCGTCAATCATGCGCTGAAGGCAATGAGTAAGTGACCACCACATGAAATTTTGATCTTCCCTCTGCAGATGCCCAGTTATCTCAGCAAGACCTTGCGAAGCCCTTCTCTCATATTCCAACCTCTTTTTCATCCTGGTGAGAGGCTGCTTCGGTCCTTTGTTGTCTTTGTCGTCTTTGTTGGCATCCATCTCAGTATTCAGAGACGGACAGACGTATACCAGCAGTTCCGCCAATGCAGAATGATATTCCTCTAACATACTGCGAATCTGGCTCTGATACTGGCTGCTATCCGCGGACTCCTCACCCGCTCTCAGCCAGCTTGTCTCTGCATTCAGCAAATGCTGTCCCACTTCGGCCACGAGTTCGTCATAGACATCTCTCAAGAAGTTGTCCTGCAGATTCTCTCTTGCCTGCCTCTGAGTCCGTTTTTGACAATCAGCAAATGTTGCAGCCTTCTCCCAATAAACCCGGCCTTCCCAATCCGTCCCATCTCTGTCCGTAAGCACAACATCATCGATGAAACCTGCCTGGCCAATCTGCTTGCAGGCCTGCTGAACCGCACCCCAGTCTCTGACCGTATCAACGTGAGCTCTGATCTCCTCAAAAACAAGGGCCGCGTCTTGGGCATCAAAGTCACCCCGCGAATGGGGTAGATACGTAAACGTCCGGTCAACCCACGGCATGAAAGTAGCTTGCTTTCCGGTGTTGTCGTCATAGCGTGTGTCAGAACTGTGAAACTGAGTAGGATACAGGAAGTACACTGCGACAGCCATCGCACCAAGTGCCTCCTCATACTTCCCCTGTTTGGTTTGCCATAGAGCAAGCTCAAGCGCAATTATTCCGTAGACAAGAACCACCGACAGTCTGAAGAGGTCGCTATCCAATTGGTCGCGTCCCCAATACGGGTCGTTCTGTGCTTCTCCGATTCCTTTATAGAATTCATTCAGGAATGAGGTGTCTCCTAAGTGGTCTGCAACCCCAAATGCCTTCAAGGCCGTTGGGCATTTTCCCAAATCGACGTCCGGTCCAATCAGTGAAACGGCGAGCGTTCCAGCGAGTTGCAGCTTCACGAAGGCCTGACCATCGAGTTGATCCTTCCCACCGCTAGGCACCCTACCCAGCATCGCCTCGATCTGCCTGACCTGCTTCTCCGTCAATTGCAGTGGTTGCTCTCCATTCAGATAGACGGTCCAGAAAAGCGCCACAGCCGCCTCGCGGTAGCCCAGGTTTCCCCCCAGGTTATCAAGATGGCTGTCCACGTTAGCAAACCAGTAGTCCTTGTTCTCCCGTAGCCATGCCCATGCCTTGCCTCTATACCACGATTTCCATTCGCAGTACTTTGGCAACTCTGGCTTTCGCCGTTCCCCTGGAGGCTTAGGACTCTCATCCATTTCCATACGCTCCTTCGCGCCTTTGCATCATCCAACCCGAGATGGGCACTGATGCACATATGATAGCACTTTCATCACCCCCTTCAGCCACCCCAAACGTCTTGCCCAGGCAATTGCCCTAACGTCCTTCCCCACGGCGTCGCCCTTCCGACAGCTGGCCGGCATTAAATGGCGAAGGCCGCCCTCCGCACTGTTTTTGATTGTTTGAATACACACGATTGAGGTTCAAGCTTCGATTGGCTATAATCTTGCCGATGAAGGTCTCTGAACTCGGTGAATTTGGACTGATTGAGCTTCTTTCGGGGATAGTTCCTCAGGGCGGCAGAGAGCACAAGGTTGTGGCAGGCATTGGTGATGATGCTGCAGCCTGGCGGGGCGATGGTTTCACTGTGCTGGCGACTACCGATGCGCTGGTCCAAGGGGTGCACTTTATGGCGGATAGCCCCTGGTGGGAGCTGGGCTGGAAGGCGGTTGCGGTGAACCTGAGTGATATTGCTGCTATGGGCGGTGTGCCACGGTATGCTCTGGTGGCGCTTTCCCTGCCAGCAGATACTGAGGTGGATAACGTGGTCCAACTTTACCGGGGTATGGCGGAGTTGGCGAACCAATTCAACGTGGCCATTGTGGGTGGGAATACTACCAGTGCGCCAGTGGTGATGATCACTATGACGGTGATAGGCCAGGCCCAGAGCGAGGGTATGCTGACCAGGTCGGCGGCAGTGCCAGGTGACCTGATAGCTGTCACGGGCTACCTGGGGTCTTCGGTGGGGGGGTTGATGATGCTAACCCACAATCTCCGGTTCGCTCCGGAAACCGCTGACTTTCTGAGGAAGGCCTATCTTCAACCACAGCCGAGGGTTGTTCAAGGGCAGCTCTTAGTAAGACAAGGGGTGCGGGCGGGTATGGATATCAGCGACGGATTGATAGCTGACCTTGGTCATCTGTGCAAAGCGAGCAGGGTTGGTGCCATCGTGAGGGCGGGCCAGATCCCCATCCACCCCACGGTGAGGGCAGCTTTCCCGGAAGACTCCATTAATTTCGCTTTGACTGGTGGTGAAGACTACGAGCTCTTGTTTGCAGCCAATAAAGAGACTATCGACAATGTGGGGAATTCGCCTGAGGCCGACTGTCCTGTGACCGTGATTGGTGAGATAATCAGCGGATCGGGGATATCTTTGTTGGGAAAGGATGGGAAGCCTTCCCGTGTCGATAAAAAGGGGTGGGACCATTTCAAGAAAGGGGGCTAGAAAGTGCTGAGAACCCTGGTACTGGTTAAACCTGATGGGGTGCAGAGGGGCCTTACAGGGGAGATAATTTCACGCCTGGAGAAGAAGGGGCTGAAGATTGTGGCCCTGAGGATGCTCCAGATGGACAAGGCTATGGCCAGGCGCCACTATGCCGTCCATGAGGGGAAGCCCTTTTTCCCCGGCCTGGTGGATTTCATAACGTCGGGCCCTATTGTAGCGGTGGTGGTTGAAGGTGAAAGGGCTGTGGAAGTAGTGCGCCAGATGATGGGTGACACAGATCCCATCAAGGCTGCGTCTGGAACAATAAGAGGGGACTTCGGATTGGACATCGGCCAGAACCTGATTCATGGCTCTGATTCCGAAGAGAATGCGCGGAAGGAGATCAGCCTGTTTTTCCCTGGATATGAAACGCCGGGCAAACCGGGTTAATGAGCCAGGGGCAGCATGTCTTATCAAGATGATTACTCCGCACTGGATAGGCCAGAACTGGTTCGATTCGTTTTCTATCCGCGGCAGTGGCACAGCCAGCCACCACCGAACGCGACTGATCACGCCGTGTCTGTAGACAGCGGTGTTTCCATCACCTGCCGGTTCTACGTGGAGGATCGCGGCGCACCGAGCATCCTGTACTTTCACGGCAATGGTGAGGTGGTCAGTGATTATGACTATACTGCTCCTATCTACAATCAACTGGGAGTGAATCTGTTTGTGGCTGACTATCGGGGTTATGGTGCGAGTGGCGGCAGGCCGACCTTCAGCAGTATGGTGGCTGATTCCCATAGCATATTCGAGTATTTTATAGCAGTTCTGCTTAAGGGTGGTTACAGAGGCAAGACCTTTGTGATGGGACGCTCTCTGGGGAGTGTGTCTGCCATTGAGCTGGCCGCGCGTTATGAGGACAAAATCAATGGCCTGGTTATTGAGAGCGGGTTTGCCAGCACAGTGAGGCTGATGACACGCCTGGGCTTCTCAAGGGACTTCCTGGGCATAAAAGACTTCGGATTTCCCAATCTATCGAAGATCCGAACCATCACCCTGCCGACTCTGATCATTCACGCCGAGTGTGACAGCCTCATCCCCCTTGAGGAAGCCAAAGATCTCTTTGAGAACGCGGCTGCTAAAGAGAAGCGCCTGCTGATCATTCCTGGGGCTGACCACAATGACATCATGATGACGGATACGCAGGCCTATTTCAGAGCTATCGGGGAATTCACCTTTGCCAAATAGCTTTTAGTCTCCATTCCCTGGCATTATCTAATCATTTCTTGGAAATGAAGGCATCTTGTGGTGTGCGTGGCACTTGGAATACCGGTTGACTTCGTGTTTACCCGGTGCTACGCCATGTCGCGGGGGAAGGCCATGACATTGTCGATGGAGTTGGCGTCACAAAACAGCATGGCCAGCCGGTCTACGCCGAGGGCATTGCCTCCGCATGGGGGGAGGCTGGCTACAGCCTTGAGGAAGCGCCGGGGCATAAGGATGTGTTGACTCCCCGCTTGCTCCAGCCGCTCAATCTCTGACTGAAAGCGCTGTTCCAGTTCGGTGGCATCGATGAGTTCGCTATAAGCGTTGGCTATCTCAAGCCCACCGATAAACACCTCGGCCCGTTCGGACACCAGCGGATCTGCGGACTTCAGCCGAGCCATGGAGGCATTGGCAGCAGGGTAATCCAGGAGTACCGTAGGCCGGTTGGGCGCAAAGTTCGGCATTACCTTGTCGACCAGGTCGATGTCAAATCGCTCTGGGTCGGGGTTGGAGGTGGGGTCCCAGTGAGCGTGATCAAGGAAAGCCTGGCGCACAGTCGTGATGGGCCATGGCGGAACCAGATCAATGTCTCTGCCCTGGTAGTGGATGGTTGAGCCCAGGTGCAGATTAGTGGCAATAGAGAGTACCAGGCGTTCAGTATCCTGGATAATCTGCAGGTACCCGGCGTTGCGGCGGTACCATTCGAGCATGGTGAATTCCGGATTGTGTAATTTGCCACGCTCTCCCTTACGGAAACATTGGCAGATCTGAAAGATGTTCCCATAACCAGCGGCAAGCAGGCGCTTCATGTGCATCTCTGGGGACGTTGAGAGGAACCAGCCATTGACTGCAAAGGGCGTGATGTATTGTTCCGGGGCAACTGTGGGCACCAGGAGGGGTGTCTCCACTTCTAAGAAGCCTTCGTTAATGAAGAAGGCGCGAATGGCATCGAGAATAGAGGCACGACGCTCAAGATTGGTCTTGATTTGGATGAGGCGCAGGGATTCCGCCCGAGTCATGCCTTATTTTTACCGGTGCGTTCCACGTAGGTGCCTGTTCGGGTATCCACTTTGATGATGTCTCCCTCTTTCACGAAGGGGGGCACTCCTACTGTGGCGCCTGTTTCCAGAACGACCATCTTCTGCTGAGCGGTGACGGTATCTGTCTTAGTGGTGGTGGTGCTTTCGACCACTGCCAATTCGACGAACTTTGGCAGGTTTATATCGATAATCTTGCCATGCATACTGAGCGCGGCAACTACGAAGCCTTCCTTGAGGAAGGCCGCTCTTGTTCCGAGCTGTTCCTTACTCAGAGAGTGCTGCTCGAAGGTCTCAGTATCCATGAAGGTAAATTGTCCGCCTTCCTCATAGAGATACTGCATATCGTGGCTGGCAATGCTGACCTCCTCAACCTTTTCCCCAGAATGATAGGTCAACTCCTTGTTAGTGCTATCAAAAAGGTTGCGGAGCTTGAGGCGATATATGGCGCGGCCTTTCCCGGGTTTCACAAAATTTACATCCTCTACAGCGAACGGAGCGCCATCGATCAGTATCTTCGTATTCTTCGTTACCTCTGAGATTTCCATTGCTGCCACACTCCTTATCCTCTCGGGGCGTCCTGCCTCATGACTTTGAAATGTGCTAGACCCTCACTCGCCTTTGCCAATTTGTTACCAGAGACTCGAAGATAAAATTCCCATCCACTCCGCCGATTATCTCTTCGCAGGAACGCTCGGGGTGAGGCATCATCCCAAGCACGTTGCCTTTCTTATTGGTAATACCGGCGATGTTATGCAGAGAGCCGTTGGGGTTTGCCTCCCGGGTTATCTCGCCTTTCGGGCTGGAGTAACGGAAGGCGATCTGTTTATTTGCCTCCAACTCCTGTAGGGTGGCTTCATCGGCGTAGTAATTCCCATCGTAGTGTGAAACAGGGATGCGAAGTACCTGTCCCTTTCTGCATTGTGAGGTGAAGGGTAAGGAGGTGTTTTCCACCCGCAGGTAAACTGGCTGACATCTATATTGGAGGTGGTTGTTGGTCATAAGGCAGCCGGGGAGCAGCCCTGACTCGCAGAGAATCTGGAAGCCATTGCAGATGCCGAAGACAAGGCCGCCGCGGCGGGCGAAACGCTCTACTTCGGCCATTATGGGTGAGAAGCGGGCAATAGCGCCAGGGCGGAGGTAGTCGCCATAGGAAAAGCCACCGGGGAGGAGAACGCAGTCGTAGCCAGAGAGATCAGTGTCCCGGTGCCAGATATAGCTCACTGGCTGAGCGAGGATCTTGTCAATGACATAGTAGCAGTCCGTGTCGCTCCAGGTGCCGGGGAACACAATTACGCCGAATTTCAACGTATTACTTCCGCCAGCTCAATAGGGGGGATACACAGGCTATTCTCGCAAGAGCGCTTCGATTTCAGGTTGAGTGATTTCATAAGTAAGGAGCTATTCCACAGGCTGATGGTTCATGAACCATCTAGCAGCTCCGATACCACATTGCTTACTTCAGCGCCTGGTGCTTTCCCCTTGAGTTGAGCCATGAGCTTCGACATCACCTTGCCTTTGTCACCGGGGCCCTGTGCCTCCACCTCTTTAATCACCTGGCGAGCGGCAACCAGGATTTCCTCCCTGGACATCTGTTGAGGCAGATATTCCAGCAGAACAGCAAGCTCACCCTCCTCTTTGGCGACCAGGTCACTGCGGTTTCCCTTGCGAAAGGCATCTATGCTTTCCCGATGTTGTTTTGCCTGTTTGTTAATGACGGCTACTACGTCGCCGTCATCCATGGGGGCATCTCTGCCTTTGGCAATCTGAGCGTTGTTAATGTTTGCTATCAACAAACGAAGAACTAAAAGACGGGCTTTGTCGCCTGCTTTCAGGGTGTGGTTGAGGTCATCTCTCAACCTTTGTAGTAAAGACACCTTACCCTCTTACTGTTCTCGTGGAACGAAGGTCCTTGGGCCTCTGCCGCTCTTGCGTTTCTTGGTAGCCTCTTTTTTCTTGTTCTTTACGCTGAGCTTCTCGTAGGATCCCCGGCGTCTGATCTCAGCGAGGATACCATCCTGCTGCACTCTTCTATTGAACCTGCGCAGCAGGCTCTCGAAGCTCTCGTTATCACCGATGTTTACGTCGGCCACATATCATCCCCCCTCCCGGTTAGGATTCGGTTTTGCCTTGTCTTTATTGTTTTCAGTGTAATGTATTGTATATTCTAGGATAGAAAGCGTCAACTAAGGCCTGTTGAAAAGGATGTAGTGGAGTCTTCTGCTAGTTTCAAGATTTTTCTCAGTATCTCGCGGGCGGCTATGACGCCAGAAGCCGAGGCTTGGACCAGTCCGCGGCTGACTCCGGCTCCATCCCCGATAGCAAACACGCCAGGTATTTCAGTCTCCATATTCTGGCTGATCTGAAGTCGGCAAGAGTAAAATTTGACCTCGACTCCATAAAGGAGGGTGTGGCGTGAGGCAACCCCGGGGCAGAGTTTATCCATGGCCTGCAGCATCTCTACGATGCCTTTGAGATGGCGGTAAGGGAGGACGAAGCTGAGGTCACCCGGGGTCGCGTTCTTCAGGGTAGGTTGGACAATGCTCCGCTCTAAGCGCTCCGGGGTAGACCGGCGTCCTTCCTGAAGATCTCCAAGTCGCTGCACGAGTACACCATCACCGAGGATATTGGCCAGGCGGGCAAGGTATTTACCGTAGGCTATAGGTTCCCGGAATGGATGAGTGAAGGCGGTGCTGACTAGAAGGGCAAAATTGGTGTTACCCGTCTTGCGGTGAGCGTAACTATGTCCATTTACGGTGACCACGGGATCACTTCCCCCTGTAGACTCCAGGGTCACCTCTCCGCCGGGGCACATGCAGAAAGTCCTCACGCGATCATCAAAGGTATTGGTGAAGAACTCCAGCTTTGACTCATATAATGTGTCGGTCAACTCCTCCAGCACAGCACTGGGTAATTCCACCCTGACGCCCACGTCAACGGGGTTGTTATACAGGGTGAGCTTCAATCGGTTGGCTTCCTGAGCCAACCAGTCGGCACCCTCTCTGCCTGGAGCAAGGATCAGATAATCACACTCTAGCTGCTCACCATCTTCAGTCTGGATTCCTTTTACGCCGGTGTTATCTGCCAGGATGATGGATGCCGCCCTCTCTACTTCGATGTCTACCCCGGTAGAAAGAAAGTTGTGCATTGACCTGAGAATCTCACGGCAATGTTCCGTGCCAAGATGGCGGATGGCCACCGGAATAAGGTGCAACTCAGCCAGGATCGCTTTCCGAGACAGTTGCTCTACCTTATCACCCACGCCGTAGAGTCTGTTCGTTGCCCCAAACCGGAGGTAGACCTCGTCTACATAGCGGATGAGTTCAAACGCCTTTTCCTCCCCGAGGTACTCCTTCAGATGCCCCCCGACGTGTGGGGAGAGGGTCATTTTGCCATCGCTGAAGGCACCTGCTCCTCCCAGACCGCTTACCAGGTTGCAGGGAGAGCAAGAGAGACATTTAACGTTCTTGTCGTTCTTGTCCGATACAAGGCAATTGCGGTTCTCCAGGTCCTTGCCCTTCTCCAGGAGGAGGGTTTTGATCCCTGCTGCCCGGGATAGCTCAAGGGCGGCAAATATGCCCGCTGGCCCACCACCGACGATAATGACATCATATTTTCTTGGCACTTCTCCCTCCAATGGCAGCTAAAGCCTTGTCTATCCTTTCCCAGCCCTTATCCAGGGTCTAACTACCGCCCAAGATAGCATAGGATACTTTTACGATGCAAATCTGTTGTTGTCCAGCGAAAATGTCACCCTAATTGTTCAGCGAATTTGTCACCCCTTGTCATAAAAGGCTTTGTAAGATCTACGCCAAGGATGATGCGGACCTGGCTTGTGTCCATTACTGCGGAGCGGGCGGTTGACCATG
>JAPLHP010000069.1 GCA_026389585.1 Chloroflexota bacterium
GGGTCTTCACTCCGGAGCAGGTGATGACAATGATGCAGGAGTCTGGCGTGCCGGCGGGAGTGGTGCAGACATGCGAGGACCTGCTCAACGATCCGCAGATGAAGCATCGGCAGCACCACCGCGTGTTGAAGCATGCTGTGATCGGAGACCACTCATACCATGCCCCGGCATATCGTCTTTCAGAGACGCCATGTGACCTAAATAGAGCAGCGCCGTGCCTGGGCCAGGACAACGAGCACGTCTACAAAGATATCCTGGGAATGACTGATGACAACATCGCGGACATGCTGGCAGAAGGTGTGATCACTACCGAGTACGATGCGCCTTTCAAATCGACATGGTAGGTGAGCGGATATCTCAAGTATCCGGTGAGCATTTGAGAATCACCCACGCAGCCTCGGCATGATGCATTAGGAAAAGAATGTACCAGTGGAATGCCAGGGAATACCAGACCAGCTCTTCCAATCAGAAGAAATGGGCGATGGAGCTGCTTTCTAAGCTTGACTTGGAGGGAAACGAGAGGGTACTGGATATCGGGTGTGGTGATGGGGAGATTACCGCACTGATTGCCCGAAGGGTGCCCCGTGGCTTTGTTGTCGGAATAGACAGCTCAAGGGATATGATTGAACTGGCAGAAAAGCGCTGTCCTTCAGAGCACTACCCGAACCTCACCTTTTTCTTGAGGGACGCCGGGGCCATGGACTTTGACGAGGAATTTGATGCCGTCTTCTCCAATGCCTGTCTTCATTGGATTATTGATCATAAGTCTGTTCTTGAAGGCATCAAAAGATGCTTGAAACCTTCCGGGAAAGTACTGCTCCAGATGGGTGGCCTCGGCAATGCCAAGACAGTTCTGGAAGCTCTGGACGATATTATTAAGGAGTCTCAGTGGGCCAAATTCTTCGAGGGGTTCATCTTTCCTTATGGATTTTATGGGTCTGAGGAGTACCGCAACTGGCTAGGGGCGCTTGGTTTCAAGATTGTGAGGGTTGAGCTGTTGCCGAAGGACATGGTGCATGAAGGTAAGGGGCAGTTCGCGGCGTGGCTCCGCACCACGTGGCTGCCCTACACCCAGAGAGTTCCAGAGACCCTCAGAGAAGAATTTATTGCCGCAGTGGTGGAGCAGTATGCAGGGAAATACTCTGTGGGCAATGACGGCCACATCCATATCAGGATGGTGAGGCTGGAAGTCGAGGCGGAGAAGGGTACAGCGTGACGCATGGGGCAGCGATGGAACCCTGAACCCTCGGATAGCGATGCTTTGTTGTCCCGAAAAGGCTATAATAGACCGTCAAGGTGCAGAGCCTCGGAGTCTTGGATTGTCTGTTATCCTGGTTGAGAGATAATCAGGTCCTGGCGCGAGGAGAACGATATGCCACAAGGTTATGAAATAAACGATCTGGCCAAGGAGGAATCCTGGCGCATGTTCCGGATCATAGGGGAGATGGTGGAGGGATTTGATACACTTTCAGGTGTAGAGCCAGCGGTGACTATATGGGGTTCAGCGAGGCTCAAGTCGGATGATGAGCTGTATGCACAGACAGAAGACATTGCTCGTAGGCTGGGAGAGCTGGGCTTCTCAATTATCACTGGGGGCGGGCCGGGTGTGATGGAGGCGGCCAACAAGGGTGCTCACCAAGCAGGGGTGACATCGGTCGGGCTGAATATCGTCTTGCCAGAAGAACAGGCCTGTAATAGGTATTCCACCAAAACAATAACGTTCCATCATTTCTTTATCCGTAAGGTCATGCTGGTGAAGTATGCCATTGCCTTTGTTATCATGCCTGGCGGATTGGGCACGCTTGACGAGCTGACTGAGGTGTTGACCCTGATGCAGACCCATAAGATAAGACCCATGCCGGTTATTCTATTCAATGGCGAATACTGGAAGGGATTCCTGGACTGGCTGCGCCAGACTGTTCTGGCGAGGAACTTTATCACCGAAGGAGACTTCAACTTGTTGAGGGTCTGTGATCGTCCTGAGGATGTAGTTGAGACCGTCCAGAGGTGGTACATAAAGCAAGAGGTTGTCGGCAGGAAGGCCATTTTTGTGAGATAACCGGGGCACCGTGCCCTGCTCCTAAGATGAGAAAAGTCGCTATTTGTACTGACAGCACCTGTTGCTTACCAGCAGGGCTGGTGGAGAAGCATTCTATTCGAGTAGTACCGCTATTCATAGTCTCCGGCGGCAAGACATATCGTGATGGAGTTGATATCAGCCCTGGCGAGGTGTACAAGATCATGCGGAAGGGGGATGATCTCCCCACTACCTCAACCCCATCGCCAGGTGACTTCCTGGATGCCTACAAAGAGCTAAGCCAGGCAGCAGAATCGGTGGTTTGTATCACCCTCACTGGACTGCAAAGCGAGCTGTTTGAGACAGCAATGGTAGCCAGGAAGATGGCCGAGGAGGGAATACCCAACACAGCCATCGAAGTCATTGACAGTCGTGCTGTATCCGGCGCACTGGGGTTCATTGTTCTTGAGGCCGCTCGCGCTGCCGATCGGGGAGCCGACCTTAGCCAGGTATGCAATATTGCCCGCGGAATGATGAAGAGGGTCAACTTCCTTGCAATGGTGGACACGCTCACCTTCCTAGCCAGGACCGGCCGCATTGGCAGGGCCACAGCCTGGGCCGGGACACTGTTGAATGTGAAGCCTGTTCTCGAGCATTCTACCTCTGTAGGAGAAACAGCGCCCTTTGCCAGGCCGAGGAGCAAGTCCAAGGCTGTCGAGTTGATGCTGCACACAATGACAGGGCGGGTGGGTGCTGCCACAGTGCACGTCATGGTGCACCACGCTGACGAACTGGAAGACGGAGAGAAGCTGAAGGCCGAGATTGGCCAGAAGTTCAAATGCGCCGAAATTTATCTCACCGAGTTCACACCAGGCATGGGCGTTCACGCTGGCCCCGGGGTTCTGGCTATCTCCTTCTACACTGACCAAAGCCCCGATGTAAATCAGCGAGATCGCCAGCAGTAGACGGGGTCGAGATCATATTCCGCGGGATTGATTAAGCCTAACGTTTCTCCTTTGCTTCTGCGGTGCTCTTAACCTGTCAGGGGGGAATTGGAACCACAAACAATTTACTGCAGTGAGAGTGATGCCATGAAAGGGATAGACTTGTGGCGCAGGCAGGAATCAACAGAAACAGGACAGGGGCAAACCTACCCTGTCGCCTTTGATCCCCGCTCGGAGCCAAGCCGAAACAGAGAGCCGAACCCAGGCCAAATCCTGGGTAGAGTCCTGTTTATGCCCGATATTGAGGTCCCACCCCTTTCCTCTTTTTGGTGAGCGGGCCCTTGGTATTGCACACGCACTCCACCCCGCCCTTGTCCATCTCAGCAATACACCTGTTGCAGTGATCGCAGTCTGAAACCAGTGCCTGCCCCTTCTGCCACTTGTTGACAATGTCCGGGTCCTTGATTATGGCCCGGCCTATCTCCACGAAGTCGAAGCCTGCGGTCATGGCCGTCTGCAGGTCTTCCACAGAGCAGACGCCTCCAATCAGCACTACCGGGATCTTCACTGCCTTGCGTATCTTCAGGGCATCCTGCATGAGGAACAGATCGTTGTATTCATATTGCTGGACCATAAAGCGTCCGAAGAGGAGCAAGCCTATCTTCTTTGTCCAGCTCTTCTGAACAGCGACCATCTCCATGGTGGGCACGTTGCCCCGCAGCATCATCAACGGGGTCTTGGCGGTGAAGCCGCAACTGGGGACCAGAGCGCTGGCTCCCTCAGACTCGAAGCGCTTGGCTATCACTACGGCATCTTCGACCTCCAGGCCACCCTTGATCCCATCGGTGAGGTTCATCTTGACCATAATCGGGAAGCCTGGCCCAACAGCCTCTCTAACACGCCTTACCACCGAAGCAGGGAAGCGCAGGCGGTTCTCCAGGGATCCGCCATAGGTATCCCTTCTCTGATTGGTGTACGGGGAGAGGAACTGACTCAGCAGGTAACCATGTCCGGAATGGATTTCGATAGCATTGAACCCTGCCTCTTTGGCCAGGATGGCTGCCTGAGCGAAGTTCTCCCTCACTGCTTTGATATCATCCTCGTTCATTACCCGTGGAAAGCTGAGACGGAAGAGGTTGAACTTACGGGAGGGGCCCACCGGCTGGTAGCCAGTGTCGGCCTTGCTGGCGAAGTAACCGCAATGTCCCAACTGAATGGAGACAGCAGCCCCCTCTTTGTGTACCGCATCAGTCAACCTTTTCAGATCGGGCAGGATTTCCTTCCGCATCCACATCTCATGCCCGAAGGCACGGCCCTCCTGGGCTACGGAGCAATAAGCCACCGTGGTCATAGCAGCACCGCCTTTGGCCACTGCCCGGTGATGCTCTATCAGCTTATCGGAGCAGCTACCCTCCTGACACATACCTTCAAAGCAGCCGGCTCTGATAATACGGTTACGCAACTGGAGATCACCGATCTTCCCTGGAGTAAAAGCTTTACGCGATTCCACTGCAGCTTGTGCCATGCTCTACATCCTTCTTTCCGATCCAGTCAAACCTCTGGACCCACAGAATAGCCCTGTACTTCTTTCAAAGATCGGCATCATTATAACTTAACCACCAGTGGCCAGCAATGGCCCCAGAATCTAAAGCCAAGAAATTTCATCATGAGACTGGCCCCGGTGTACAATGATGGCAACCTTGGAAACAACTTTGCTATGTCTCTATAGATCGTGGCTCCAGTTGCCATTACTGGAGCTGTTCTTGTAGGCTGTGATTCTATGGGTGAGCGGATAACTGACTCCTTTTTCTATCACACCTCGGTTGCCATTGCCGGAGCTTCCATCCCATATAATATCGGGCATGCCTTTGTTGATTGCCTGCTCGCCTCCGGCTTCAAGGGCAAGATATATCCACTCAATCCCAATGGCGGCGAGATCCTGGGTCTGAAGGTCTATCGCAGCATCAAGGATATTCCTGGGAAGGTGGACTATGTTATCTCCTGCATACCCGCGCGCTTCACGCCTCAATTGGTCCAAGAGAGCGCGGAAAAGGGGGCTAAGATAGTATCTTTCTTTACTGCGGGCTACTCTGAAAGCGGCAGGCAAGAAGGGGAGGAGCTGGAAGAGGAACTGCTGCGGGTGGCCAGTGCCAGCGGTGTTCGTCTCCTTGGTCCCAACTGTCTCGGTCTTTACTGTCCCAAGATAGGCCTCTCCTTTGCCTCCGATTTTCCAAAAGAGAGCGGGAATGTAGGTTTTATAAGCCAGAGCGGGGGCAATGCCATCTATTTGATTCGGGCCGCCGGCCAGAGAGGTGTCCGCTTCAGCAGGGCTATTTCCTATGGAAACGCCTCTGATGTTGATGAGTGTGATCTGCTGGAATACCTTGCTGCAGATGACGAAACCAGGTTGGTTGCTGCCTATATTGAGGGGGTCAAAGATGGCCGCCGGTTCCACAGAATTCTGAAGAAGCTGGCAGCTATGAAGCCGGTGGTGATCCTCAAGGGTGGCTATACCAAAGCAGGGGCGGTGGCAGCGGCCTCCCATACCGGCTCTCTGGCGGGGTCTGACGAGACCTGGGAGTCCCTCTTAGAGCAGACCGGAGCGGTTCGGGTTTACAACCTGGATGAGATGGCTGATATGCTGGTGACTTTCTCATACATGGGTGTGCCTCGGGGAAGGAGCATGGCCGTATGCGGCAGCAACGGCGGGTTTACCGTGCTGACTGCTGATGAGTATATTAGTGCCGGCTTTGATTTACCCCGGCTGACATCGAGTGAGCAACAGAAGATCGCCCACCAGGTGAGCAAGTTCTCCAGTACTGATGCCGGTATGATCCTTAGAAACCCGTTTGATATTACCAACGTGGGATCAGGCGAGGGCCAGTACGCTATCATGCGGAGTCTGGCTATCAACGCTCGTTTTAGTGTTCTGGTGGCGCAGGTCAGTATCAGCAATTCCGGGTGGCCCCATGCGGGCTCCCCTTTCAAGTTCTGGCCTGATATGTTTCTCTGTGCCTTTTTCAGGGTTCATCGCGAGGTGAAGAAACCTGTGGCTGTGATAATCCACGGCGTTATCACGGAAGTGGATTGTGCAAGGTCAGTCGAGTTACAACGGAGATGCATTGAGGCAGGGCTGCCTGTTTACGACTCGATACCACGGGCGGCCAGGGCGATGGACCGCTTCCTGCGTTATCACGAAAAGCAGCCGGGGTAACCCTCTCAATTATCGGCGATAATCTCCTTAATCTCAGGCATGTCCTCCTTTAATTCCTCTTCCAGTATGGCCAATGCCGCCTCTTTGGGCGGGCCCCCGTGGCACCCTGGCGCAAAAATCTGTACCCTGACCACACCGTCCTTGACACTCAGCAGGGTCACTTCAGTACTTGCAAAGGCTGGTTTCAGTCTGTCGATGACCTTCTGCACCTTTTCGCGCATCTACCCCCTCCTTCTAGCCGACGTTCCTGCTCTCCATGGAGCTACACAGGTCAAGCAGGTTAAACAATTCTACATCTCCGCTGTCACTGTGCAAAGCTGGCCTTATATGGGCCCACTCTCTCTGCTCCCCTCATGCCATTCCGTGTCTCTGTGATATTGCAGGCATAGACCATCAAAACCCCGTCTGTTATAATGTCGCCCATAACACAAACAGACCGACAACGGATGTTAAGCGTGATCATGTTGGGACATGGGTGTAACGGGATAGCAACAGGGAGCAACCTGCTGACAGAGGAGATGAGGAATGAGTGATGTAGAAAAGCTATTTGAGGGTTTGAGGAGCCGGCGTTGGGAGGCACGCAAAGCGGCAGCACAGGCCATGGCCAAGATTGGCGCACCTGCCGTGACCTGGCTCACCAGTGCGCTGGCCGATGAGAATCCAGATGTACGCCTGATAGCAGCCAAGGCCCTGGGCTGGATGAAGAGTACCGAGGCCGTTGCGCCACTTATCAAGGCGCTTGCCGACGAGGATTCCGGTGTCCGTAAGACTGCGGCCGAGTCTCTCGCGAGTATAAGTGATGCTGGCGCTGTGACCGCCCTTGTAAATATGCTGAAGGATGAGGACTGGAGTGCCCGCGAGGCTGCTGCTGAGGCTCTGGGCAGCATTGCAGATCGCAGCGCTATTACTCCCCTCATGGCTGTGCTGAGGGACATATACCTGGATGTGCGTGAGGCTGCTGTTGAAGCCCTCGTTCAGATGGGCAAGTCATCGGTATCTCACCTCATCAATGCGCTCAACGATGGATATCCGGATGTCCGCTGGTGTGCAGCCAGGGCTCTGGGCAAAATAAAGGATTCGCAGGCTGTTGTTCCCCTGATAAAGCTGGTTCGTGACTACGACCCGGGTGTCCGTCAGGCTGCCATCGAGGCTCTGGGCAAGATAGGGGACTCTCAGGCAGTCGCTTCCCTCATAGATGCGCTGAAGGATGAAGTTTCCAGTGTCAGATGGGCCGCAGTGAAGTCTCTGGACCAGATAGGGGATTCGAGGGCCATAGCCTCCCTGAATGACGCATTGAAGGATAAGAATTCGGGCGTTCGCTTTACTGCAGCCAAGGCTATTGAGAGTATTCTCCGGCGTTCACCAGGGCTGAAATAGGCGTGATGCTGAGCGAATCCTGTAGGGACTCTGTCCGAAGTTCGGTGGCTGTCGTGCTTCCGCTGTAGGGACATAGCTTTAGCTCTGTCCGCGGTGGGGAATCGGGGACAACGGACAGACCTGAAGGTCTGTCCCTACTTTAGGGAAGTGGCTGAGAAAGTGGATAGGCAAGGGTGGCTGTCGGGTCCCCGACCCGACGCTGTGGCGACACAGTGTGTGTCATCCTGATATTGCCCACCATGTCATTCTGAGCGCAGCGAGGAATCTCGATTGTTACGCTGACTTGTGACACCAGCGTGTAGGGACTTTGTCCGCGGTGGGGAACCAGGGGCAGTGGACAGACCTGAAGGTCTGTCCCTACTTTAAGGGAAGTGGCTGAGAAATCTGATGTCGCCCACGGTGTCATTGCGAGCGAAGCGAAGCAATCTCTGCCACGAGCCATCCTTCCGCAGAAGGATGAGCTATCAGCCATCAGCCACGAGCTACGATCGTGTCATTCTGAGCGCAGCGAAGAATCTCGATTGTTACGCTGACTTGTGACACCAGCGTGTAGGGACTTTGTCCGCGGTGGGGAACCAGGGGCAGTGGACAGACCTGAAGGTCTGTCCCTA
>JAPLHP010000070.1 GCA_026389585.1 Chloroflexota bacterium
GTGCCTGAGTTGATCCATGCCATTGAGGAGTACCTGACAATATCCAATGCCGACCCTAAACCATTGGTGTGGAAAGCCTCCGCCAAAGCCATTCTTGACAAGCTCGCTCGTTGTAAAGCAGTTTATGAAACACTAGACTAGCTTCACATCCCATTCCATTCTCAAACCTCATTCTCCTCTCACAGTCCTTCACTAAACCACCCTTTGTATCCAAGCTGAGGTTGGGCTGGTATAATGTCATAGTCCCTTCGTGAGCAAATCGGGCCAAAAATCGAGGACTCTGTGCAGACCAATCTCATTCGAGTGAGAACAGCAGATTATCTTACAGCTCTGAGGCTCGTCACTGTACCGATAGTGATGTGGCTTATCCTTTCAGATAAGGTAGTTGCGGCACTTTGCATTTACGCTGTGGCATTAGCAACCGACATACTTGATGGATACTTTGCCAGGAGAAGCAAGGTGATAGTCTCCTACGGCCCAACCTTTGACGCCTTGGCTGATCTCTTTCTTTTCTACGGAACGATACTTGCACTTGCCATTAGAGGAGAGGCCTTTTGGCTTCTTGTAGGGGGGCTTGTAAGTATAGCTGGTTTGGTACCGATATTAGGCCTTATCTCAAAGAAGAAGGGGGGACTTATCATACCTCGCCTGGATACGAGCCTTCTTGCATTCTCTGTCCATACGACAATTGTGGCACACATAATACGCTGGCGGTATGCCGAGATGCTTCTCCCGCTCTTGCTCATTGTGGGGCTGTACTATGGATACAAGTACTTTGCCTTTGCACGGAGCATTAAGAACTAGCTGACACTCTAGTCTTCAGGTACTCCTCCTCCTTGCCTCATAGGGTCTGACGACGTACAGTCAATAGTACCCTACCTCCACACTGTTTCGCTATAATGGGGAGGCAAGATTTCTCCATGAACTTCATAGATTTGGGTAAACTGATAGCAGACCACGGGACTACTGTTGTCTATGTCATCCTTTTTGCCATCATCTTCGCGGAATCTGGTCTATTCTTCGGGTTCTTCTTCCCAGGTGGCAGCCTGTTGCTCACCGCCGGGCTGCTTGCCTACAAAGGAGTGGAGTTGGCGGGCGGTGGAGAACTGAAGCTCAGTCTATGGGTGCTGATGCCACTGCTCTTTGTGGCGGCAGTGCTGGGCGACAACGTGGGCTACTGGTTTGGCAGAAAGGCGGGGCCGCCGCTCTTCAAACGCCCGCAGTCGTTGCTCTTCCGGCCCAAGAATCTACAGGCGGCCAAGGCATTCTATGACAAACACGGCGGCAAGGTCATCACGCTCGCCCGGTTTATGCCCTTCATCCGCACCTTTGTGCCCATCGTGGCGGGCGCGGTGAATATGGAATGGCGCCGCTTCACGTTCTTCAACCTGTTTGGCGGCTTTCTCTGGGCAATCGGGGTGACGTTAGCGGGCTATTTGCTTGGCCGGCTCATCCCACCCGGAGTCCTCGACAACTATTTCCTCCTCATTGTCCTGGTCATCATCGTTTTGTCGCTGCTGCCAGCTTTCATCCACCTCTGGAGAACAGAACGGCATGAGATCTTCGCCTTCGTGAAGACACGCATCTTGAGAAGGCCAGCCGACGGAAAAAGCGCGTCGGCTGACAAAAAGGATGAGCCGGGAGCATAGCAGGTCGAGAATCCCAGTCCCCAGAGTGGTCCCGGCACACCAATCCCCATCTATTACTCCCGGGTGGTTCCATGGCTCTTAATATGCAAAGGCCGGGCACGTATCAGTCCAGAGTCTTTGCACGCAAAAGAGCTCGGATCATGTTTTCAGATGACATGTCTC
Organism: Chloroflexota bacterium; assembly: GCA_026389585.1. NCBI lineage: Bacteria > Bacillati > Chloroflexota > Chloroflexota bacterium. The sequence goes on from JAPLHP010000070.1 coordinate 1,812, forward strand.
CGTCTGTCAGGCCAGCAAGAACACTTTCTCTGCCGAAGAGTCGGTCTCTTGTGGCTGTTGTGGAGAGTCCTTGTTTCTCAAGTTGTCTGGCTTCTTGCCATAGCTCATGAAGGTAGCCGATGCATGATTGGAGAGCCTCACGACCATCCTGGAACACGTTTCCGGAGGCGGTAAACAGCACAAGCCTATCACTTCTAAGATCGACGAGCTTCTTCATGGATCTGGCGATAGCCACTATATCCTCCCCGGGCCGGAAAACCCTTGGCTTTCTTGAAACAAACATATCCCCGGAGAAGCACCAACCTTCTGTTGGTTGTGAAAATGCCACATGCCCTCTGCAATGCCCCGGCGTCTCTACTACGTCAAAAGAGAAATGATCCGTTTGTATTCTATCGGGCAAGCAATCAACTTTGGCTGGCATCGGATAGCCCCAGACTAATTCCTGATATGGCAGTAACCTTGGACGCTGTTCAATGAGAGGTACGGATTCCCGCGACGCAAGTACTCTGATGCCAAACTTCTCCATTAGAAGGTGGTTAGCACCAACATGGTCTTCGTGGTAATGTGTGTTTACGGCAATCTTCAGGTAGTGGCCTTCAAGGAATTGAGCCAGTTCCTCCGCGGTATATGAACAACCGGTGTCAATGAGCAGCCCATCGACAAGGTAAGCCGCAGTCCAGTAAAGAACCTGACCCTGAACCTCGTGTCCCATCTTGATTTGCGTGACTTTCCCGAAATCATTGATCTGTAGCATCGCTGGATCTCGTTCTTCTTGTTTGGTGTTCCCAAGCGAGGACTTAGTATATCAAAGTCTCACCAATCCCCAAACCCCACTCCCCTCATAGTCCTCCACTAATCTGCTCTTTGTACCCGAAGATGAGGTTGGGGTGATAAAATGTGGCAGCGGACAGTCTCACAACGCTATGTGTGATGCCAAGGTGAGCATTGTCGGTGTAGAGAATAGTCACAAGCTGGTACATGGGAAAGCCTAGTGCTGGGCAGCGCGAGTTCGCGAGTTATTACCGTGGCAGGAGCACTCATGATCAGGTTTATATTGGGTATCTTTCGCCTTGTCCGAGCAAACAATAAGGGTGGACATCTATGCCCACCCCTTCAAAGTTTGTAGCTGGCTCCCTGCTATTTCTACCGAGTTAATCCTATGTTCCTGGAGCCTCCGATTCGCCTATGCGTACCTCTATATGCTCGCACAGGTATTTCACAAGGTTATTTGCCGCAACGGGCAAGTAGAACCCAAGCGTTATCAAGGAGAGAAACGCTGTCTTTATGAACCAAATCAAGATGTCTTGACCTCTTGCCGTGTACACCATCCCTATTGTCTTGTGCTGTTTCGTCATCGGCCTTCTCCTTCATAAGTAGTCTTGTACTTGCTGCTCGGGCACTAGTTGCAGACGCTAACGGCGAGAATAGAGCCAACAAATCTCCTTGGATAATATCATAACCATTATGATGTTGTCAATTAGAGTTAGAGCGCTGGCAAAGGTCGTTCAACCTCCTGATTACATGGCCTGCCTGAATTGCTCCAGGTCACAATCATCACATGGCAGGGTATCAACACCCGTGAGGTTGAGTGCCCATCTTCTTCCCCATCTTGTCCAATCCAACCACAAGTCCCCAACTGAAAAACAGTGCGCCTGCCTCAATGAGGACAACCAGCCCAACTACCATCCACAAGGCAAAAAGAAGAGGCGATAGAATGATTACAAGGACAGTCTCAATTCGCTGACCAATGGTAGTACCCACAATGCACCTCCATCGTGATTCGAATTGTAGTGCAGGCGATCCAACCACGTCAACGACAAGCAGTATGGTCTTCCAGCAAACCTTTTTGTATCCAGGATGAGGTTGGGCTTGCTATAATAGTCTCGAAAGGATTCGGCCCATGAACCTGGCCGAGTGAGTCCGTACCAGAGAGGAGGCAAACGAAGATGAACTGTCCACGATGTAAGAAAAGTGAGTTAAGAGTCGAAAACTACAAAGGCATTGAGGTTGACCGCTGTCCCCAGTGTCAAGGCATGTGGCTGGACTATGGGGAACTGGACCAGCTGGAGGACAAGGTGCTGGATAAAGACGAACTCAAGGGAACCATGATATACGGCGCCTTTCAAGGTGACCTGCCCTGTCCCAAGTGTGGTAAGACCATGACACGCTTCCGCTACCGGGCCAACAATCTTGAACTCGACTTGTGCGAACAGGGGCATGGGACATGGCTGGACGCTGGCGAGGAGAAGAGGGTACTGGAATTGATGGGACAGCGAATGAAAGACCTTGATCGAAAGGCCAAAGCTGAGGCAGAATGGGGCGGTTTCCTGCAGCAGCTCCGCTCCCCGTCCTTTGTGGGCAAAGTCAAGCGGTTGTTTAAGAAGTAGCGTGACCATGGGCAGGTGGATTTGGCTCAGTGCCCCACAGCAATAGACCTGCCCCCAGAGGTGGCAAATGATCGCGGGCAGGTCAGCAACCCACTTAGACTGAAGGAGATGTGGTGATGAACAACAATCTATTGCTGGGGCTTTTGCGCTGTGTGTTGCCGGTTCCTCGTCCGCTATGGCAGATGCAAGTATCCAGAAATGCGCGCCATCTGGATGCCGGTCTCGATTTTATGTCGGCAGAACATCATCTGATTCGTAACTTCGTGGTTAGAGAGCTTCCCCGTGTGGGGAAGCCACTGTCGCCGGAGTTCATTGCACAGAATTTGAACTTGCCCATTGCTCAAGTGAAAACCATTCTGGACGACCTGGAGAAGCATATGACTTTCCTGTTCAGGAATGAACAGGGGGCAGTGACCTGGGCGTATCCCGTGACCGTTGAAAGGACCCCGCATCATGTGGCTCTCAGTACCGGTGAGCAGGTATATGCTGCCTGAGCCGTTGACGCGGTAGCGGTGCCCTTCGTGCAAGGGCGATTACGCGGAGAGCATGTGTCGGGCCTTATCACCACCGAATGTGCGCACTGTCATCAACCACTGTATATCGAAATAGACAGTGAGTTGAAATATCGAGTGGTGGAGACGGATGCCAGGCCAATGTTCTTCGCGCCGCTTGTGGTGGTCCAGCCGGGTGCTCCAAGCATTATTGACGGGTTCTGACGGAAGTCTGTCTTCTTCTGGTCAGAAGAACACGCCAGGCAACATCGTCGCCAAGCAGGGGGAGTACGCGGTACATACATGACCATGCCGCAAGGCGCATACGTTACCCCCATTCTACAGGGAGCGCTCTTTGCGTTCTCACAGCGCAGTTGAAGCAGAGTCTATTGAATTCTCTCCTGTACCTTGCGCCATGAATCCGTGATGAGGAAACTTTCCTCCACATTCTGAATCATTCTGGTGAACTTGATCATGGGCACCGAGAATGTGAGGACATCCCTGGGCACAAACGGCCTTGCTGATATGTCGAACAGCCCGATGACTGCCCTGGGACGCGCCAACCTTCCTTCGATATATGGGTACTGGATGACAGAGGAACAACCGGCCCCAAACGGTGCGAACACCCCATTCGGCTCAGCTTCGTCGAAATTCGCCAGGGTGAAAAGGCCCGAGAGAACATCAGGCCGGGCAAAGAATACCACAACCTCTGGATTGTCTGATTCCTGAAGCATATCCCATCTCTTGAAGACGATGAAACGAGCTGGCGCTGTAAAGTCCGGCGCATATTTCATTGCCTGCTTCACAAGTTCCGGGGATTTCTTGTACCGTTCCCCTTTGAGTTTGCCGGGAAGACCGCAGGAGAGGAAGTACTCGAAGTTGGGCCTGACATCCTGGGCAAAGCCGGCGTACCTTTTCCCTCCGGGGCAGCCGATGGAGTCCGCAGCAAAAGAGATGGCTCTCCCTTGTCTGACACTGGAAAGCGCTCCGATCAGGCACCTCGGCACTGATCCAGGGCTGGCCCTCTCGGCATGTCCGTCCTCATTGGTGTAGTAGAGAGTGATAGGGAGTTCTGCGTTGTTGAAGTACTTGTGCCACAGGAGGCTGAATCTGTCCTTGATTACCATGTCCATACCTGAGCCCTCCTTCCCTTACCACAGGTTGATCTCAACACCAGCAACTGTCATAGCATGACCCGCCTCCCGCAGGCCAGTCCGGGTGAGATGAACATCAGAGGATCAAAACAGGGGATCAGGGGCTGTCTTTCGGACCACGCCGCATCTTCAAGAGGTACGGGATCAGATGGCCATGTCTTGGGATCTTCTTCAGGAGCAGCCTGACAAAGAAGATTTCCAGGAGGATAATGCCCAGAATGATGCACAGGTCAGCCACATTGAAGGTTGTCCTGACCAGGCCACCCGATGAAATCACCTCGATAAAGTCAGTGACATGGCCAAAGGCAATTCGTTCTACCAGATTCCCCAGGCTGCCGCCAATGAATAGCCCCGTTGCCACGTTCAGCAGCATACTGTTGGATAGCACGTATCGCCGATATAGGAAGAGACACATGCCTATCACCAGAAGGGGCAAAACCAAAGAAACGGCCAAAGGAGCAGGGGCCCCAAAGATGACGCCGCTATTGGCTATACGCGTTATGCGCAGGACTCCTTCATGGGATACCGACTCCCCTAAGACCAGGCTCTCTCTGATCCATAATTTGCTGATCTGATCTGCTTCCAGCGCTAAAAGAGCAATGAGAGGAGCTGTTGGCAGTTGATCCCATAAACCCGAGAGCATCGCCTTGCTATTTTCTGCGATTCTATTCATCTACAGATCTCCAGGGTAAATTGTACCCAATTGGCGACAGAAAGCAAACGACTAGCGATGCCATACCGACTAAAACGTCTTAACTAATTCCAGGATCGGGTGGAGGTCTGTCCGGACTGTGGAGTCGCCCTGGTGCAGGAGCTAAGTCAGGAAGGAGGTACTCCGCCCGGGTTGGTCAGCACATCACCTATACCTGACACTGTCTGGCCTCCTCTCAGTAGAACGCATTCGAACCGGAACGATATCCGAATGCTCTGGTGACACAAGCCCCGTGGGTGCCTTCACGGGCTTATCGAACAGCACGATACCCTGCCCTTCCATGTCTGAGAGGTAGTTGCTGAATTCCTTCTGCGCACTGCAGAACTTGCAGATGCCCCTGCTGACCGGACCTGCAGCGTTCTCAATCACCCAATAATGGCAACATTCGGGGCTCGCGCCCTGCTCTTTCCCGTCATCCGCTCTTCGATTTCTCATAGCCAATCCAACCTCACCATACTTATCTGCCGTGATGAAGGACACTGCAGAGAATCGGTGGAGGCTCAGGTCAACTGCTTGGGCCAGGTTGTGGTATAGAATGACCGTAACTTAGCGCTTCTTCCATCGTCTGAAACTCAGCAATGATGTTGACTGTGGCGTCAGGTGGATATCCTTGCCTCAGGAATGCCTCGCCAGCTTCCCGGTCATCAGCCTGACAGTACACCACCTCCGCCTCTCTGGCGAGGACCTTATCATATATAGCAATGGCCGCATACCAGCACATACTCCCCCATTCAATGCTTTTGACAATTCTATATAGGCTTTAATCCTAGTCGAAATTAATAACATGTTTTTGCAGAAATGTCAATACCCCATTTGCCTGAGAACATTGTGCCCCTAAAAAGGCGTGCTGCCTCTGGAATCAGGTGCTCCTGTGTCCCAGACAAGCTGCAACCAATGCACTCTGGAGTGCTATAATGTCGCCAGTACAACAAAGAACGGCCGAACCAGCAACCTGCAAAGCAGCTATGGGAAAGAAGAGAAGAAGGGGCACTCTGACCAGAAGCCTCTCTAAGGTCAGGAAAGAGGCCACAGGCACAATAACGTCAGCCTTGGGGCTTGTCCCGGGAGTGGGGACAGTCTTGTCAATTTTCAATACAACCACAGGAGCAGTTAAAACCGCCAGGGCTGCCGGAAAGGCCGGGAAATCCCTGAGAGGTAAGGTCCGCCGTCGCTCACGGAGGAGTAAGAAGCGCTAGGAGTGTGTCCGAGTAATACCTATGCTGAGCGTGGGCGACCTTGATTTTTGACTTCTTCTAGGCATGGCCAACCGATTACTCAGACAGGCTCCTAGGAGGGTGGGGCACCACTCGGACAACGCGGATAAGTTAGGCACAAAACAACCGTTCGCTTGCGCCCAGCCTAGCTTTGGGCAAATACTCGTGACCCAGGCTCCTAGGGAAAGTCCTGCGTCGCAGATTATCAAGCAGGACAATTTGACAGAAGATCTGATTTGTGACATAATCCCTCGTAATTAAAGCGAAAAGGGCAAACCTGCAGGAATGCAGGGACGCAAAGCCACAAGTCCGAATGGGATAGTTGGGCTACCGCTTAAATAGAACTAGCGGTCAGTGTGGCTCTTTGGTGTTGCTCAGCCAATCAGCCATTTTTTGTTTTGAGGGGTTGATGCTCACAACTATGAATCAGGATGGAAATACCAGCTGTCTGCCTATTTATGCAGGCTGATGCAAACTGAGTGACTGCCGCAAGGCAATTGAATCCGGAGGATACTGGTTATGCTAAATCAGACGTACAACAAATCAGCGCCACCTGAAGATGGTACTGATCTACCGATGAAAAGAGTGCGCTTGAGGAAGAATTGGCGTTACGAATCTCTGCTGGGGAAGACCTTTAAGAGCCTCGGCAAGCACCTTGACCAGTGCTGCTTCTTGAAGGCCTCCGCCCATGAAGATTGCCCTGCGCAGCTACAATGCCGTGAGTGGTGGGACAAGCACTGTAAGACAAGCTACAGCAACCTCACCCCGGATGAGATGAAGGCGATCATCAAGGAATTTGAGGGGAATCGAGAGGAATGGCTGGAGGAGTCGCTGCCTCCATCATCTCACCGCCAGATGTTACGCAGTCGCTGTGACAGGGCCCCCAGCGCCATGAGTCCCACAAACTCCCCGTCAGAAAGCCCCAGAATCCGGCCGCAGAGAAAGCCTTTCTCATTCGTCAGATCAAGTACCCTGTAGCAATTGAGAGGAGATTCTACCCGTGGCAGAGCTCGCCCCGTCTCAGGATATCTCCTGCCCTTTGTCGAGCCGTTCGATGATATCGATCACCATCTGAAGAGAGACAGCGAGCGATTCCGGACGGATATGCTCACAAGTATCGTTACGGGTGTGGTAGTTGGGCACCAGCCTGGAAGTATCCTGACAATGCAGGCATATGGCAGGGATTCCCTTCACTGAAAAGGCAGAGGCATCGGTGGCACCCAGTGGAATCCACCGGCTTCTGATGGGCCAGCCGTGGCTGGCAGCAACCTCCTGAGCCATCCTGACCAATTGAGGATCGTGTTTTGCTCCGGTGCAAAGCTCACGGTTGGTCACGGAGAGGAACTTCTCATCATATATGCCATCCAGGAACAACGCGTACGTGGGAGTCTCCTTCAACTCACTCAGATGCTTCTTCACATACCGCTTGGCCCCGCGCAGGCCCGCCTCTTCGGAGGACATCCCGATCAGCACCACTTCGGTTCTTTGAGGGAAGAAGCCTTCGCTCTGCTTCGCCTCATCCATATACCTGGCCAGACCGGCAGTGACAGCCACCCCGGCCATGTCGTCCATAGCGCCGGGAACAGGCTTACCACTATGGAAAAGGAGGAACAGACCAACAACGGGAGCCAGTCCGATGGCTGCTATCCCCATCCCCGTGTAAACTGTGGCATTCGCAGAACCGGTGAAATAGGCCACCGTCTTCGCCAGACTGCCGCCGAGAATGAAGACGATCGCAGCAATAGCAATCGCAATGAGTACAACAGCAGCACTCCCCAGGTAGTGCCAGAGAAGGAACTCATATGCCGAGTCCAGATGGCCGCTGACTATCACCCGCCGTTCGGCCTCCCCACGAGGCCGAATTATTCCCACGACGTTCTGGCCTCTTTTGCGTGGGAAAAGGAAGTCGATAAATTCACGGTATCTCATGAACTCAAAGAACACCATGCTGAAGCTGATCGCAGCTACCACTAAGGAGGCCGGCGGGTAAAACCAGTAGAGGATGACCGCAGCGAAATAGAACAGCACGGTTAACGGCAGAAAGCCCAGAAAGCCTTGCGGGCTACAGGCAAAAGATTCCACAGCTACCATGTCACAGATTGGAATCCATTCCTTGACCAGCAGGCGGCCCAGCTTCCTTTCCGCTTCGCCACATGACAGCCTTGGGCCGATCTCATCGATCACCTTTTTGACAAGGTTGTACATGTAGTCCGTATATCTATCTGCTGCTATGCCGATCATCTTGATAAGAATCCTGCTCTCTATTTCAATAACTTGTCCTTGCCCGGATACATCATATCAACTTTCGTCATTAATGACGAAAGTTGTCGGCTTGTCTCACTCAGAGACTGCTTGTATACTCAGAAGACGCCACTGCGGTTATTGCTGCGTGCAAAGCAGTACCAGAGAGAGGAGGTTCATACCATGGCCAGCCTGACAGAACTGGAAGCAAGGATCAAGACCCTGGAGGATATCGAGGCCATCAAGCAGTTGAAGTACAGGTATTTCCGCCACCTCGACAGCCTGAACTGGGCCGGCGTGATTGACTGCTTTGCAGAAGAGGGCGAAATAGATTACGAGCCCGGCATAAAGATGAAGGGCACAAAAGAGATGCAGCAGAAGATGAAGGCTCTGCTATGTGAGCATATCGGCGTCCACCAGAGCCACCATCCCGAGATTCAGATAACCAGCCCCACCACCGCCACCGGAAAATGGGAGCTGTGGGTCTATCATTATTTGGACATAGCCAAGAAGGGCTTCCGGCTGGGGGGCTTCTATAACGACGATTATGTCAAGGAGAAGGGCGAGTGGAAGATCAAGAAAGCGAAGATGACCCTCCTCTTCTTCGAGATGTGGGATAGAGAACCATTGAAAAGGACGCCATAGACAGTCCGCCGCCTGAACGGTGTGGGCACAAGAACACCCTCCGGGCTACAAGTAGCAGTCCCATAGAAGGTGGACACAAACACCAAATCGAGGAGGTCTGAAGCATGGTCAAGCATACCAGGGTTCCTGAGCATTGGGATATGGAGGTCGACCTGGTTTCGGTCGGTTCCAGCATGGGCGGATTTACGGCTGCTATCCTCGGCCACGATCTGGGTCTGAAGACGGTATTTTTGGAAAAATCAGGGTTCCTGGGCGGAGGCACCTCTCTATCCGGAGGCCTGCTCTGGATACCCTACAACCACCATATGCTTAAGGCAGGCATTTCGGATTCCAGGGAGGAAGCCCTAACGCACATACGCCGTATCAGCCTGGGACGCCACGACGAGGATCAGGTGGCGGCCTATCTGGATCATGGACCAGAGGTCATCCGGTATCTGGAAGATCACACTCCGCTGAAGCTTACTATTGAGAGCAGCCCCGACTACTACGCTGATCTCCCCGGCGGCAAGGCCCGCGGCCGCCAGTTGTATCCTGATCCAGCGCTGATGATACCCATGCTGAAGGAGGCGGAGAAAACACAACCCATCCTGGCCAGGGTGCGGCGTGATCCGGTCCCCTTCTTTTTGGGTTTGCGGGATGTCTGGGCTGAGGGGCGGGGACTCATTGCCCCGCTGGCACTGGCTTGCGTCGAGCGGGGTATTAACATACTCCTGAATACCCGCGCCAGGCAGTTAATAGTCAATGATGGCAGGGTTATAGGTCTCCGCGCCGAGCAGGAAGGACGGGACCTCTTCATTAAAGCCAGAAAGGGAGTTCTGCTGGCCACAGGCGGGTTTGAGTGGAACGATGAGATGAACCGCAGATTCATGAACTGCTGTACTCTGTCCGCCCTGACACCAAACTCCAACGAGGGCGATGGCCATATCATGGGCATGGAGGTCGGCGCTGCGCTGGCTCTGATGGACCACTCCATATATCAACCCACCATCCACGTCGAAGGGGAAGAGGTGGAAGGCAAGCCCTTCTATCGCCCTATCGCCTACGGTTATCCAGGCAATATCATCGTCAACCGCCACGGCAAGCGCTGCTGCAATGAGTCCTTCTATCCGGATATAGGCCGAGCCTTCTTCTCATATGAAAAGGTCCACTCTGAGCTGGCCAACGCGCCACTCTTCTGGATAGCCGACAAAGCCTGTGCCAGCAAGTTGGGCATCAGCGCTATGGCCAAGATCACCAAGAGACCTGATTGGCTGCATAAGGCTGATACCCTGCCGGAGTTGGCCGGGAAACTGGGCATCCCTGCCGATATCCTGGTGGAGACGGTAGATCGGTTCAACAGTTTCGCTCGTGAAGGGCACGATCCCGACTTCCACCGCGGGGAGACCACCTACCAGAAATGGTGGGGCAAGAGAATATACCCCGATAAGGAGAGCAATCCCACCCTCGGCCCGTTGGAGGCGCCACCCTTCTACGGCTGCACGCTATACGTAGGCTCGGTGGGAAATCTGGGCGGCCTGGTCATCAACAAGGATGCCCAGGTAACCGATGCCGAGGAGGAGTCAATACCGGGCCTGTACGGTACCAGCAATACTACCGCACTGCTGTCACACGGCTTCGCCTACACCAGCGGTGCCTGCCAGGCCAAGAGTATGATCTTCGGTTACATCGCGGCCCGGCACATGGCAAAGGCCAGGAATGTCTGAGTACGTGATACAATAGTTGTCAGGAACAAGGAACTGATCTTGAACGCCGTTGCAGTCTCCAGCATATCCAAGTCCTTCGGAAAGGTCGAGGCAGTAAAGTCAGTCTCCTTTACAGTGGAGTCTGGCGAGGTCTTCGGCCTCATCGGCCCCAATGGCGCCGGCAAAACCACAGTCATCAGAATGTTGATGGATATCATCATGCCTGATTCCGGAGAGATCAAGATTCTGGGAGAGCCGCTGCAGGAGTCTACCAAGAACCGCATAGGCTACCTGCCCGAAGAGAGAGGCCTCTACAAGAAGCTCACCGTCATTGACTGTCTCTCCTACCTGGCATCCCTGAAGGGCACTTCGCCTTCCGTTGCCAGAGACCAGGCTAAAGTCTTGCTTCAGCGCACCGGTATGCTGCCCCACCAGCACAAGAAGATTGAAGAGTTGAGCAAGGGCATGGCTCAATTGATCCAGTTTACCGCTACCATCCTGCATGCCCCTGATCTGGTGATCCTAGACGAGCCCTTTTACGGGCTGGACCCAGTGAATACGAAGCTCATCAAGGACATGGTGGCTGAACTCAGAGGCCAGGGAAAAGCCATCATCCTGAGCACCCACATGATGAACGAGGTAGAGGAGCTCTGCGACAGGATATTGATGATCAATAAGGGTCAGACGATGCTCTACGGTAATCTGGCAGAAATAAAATCCCGCTACAGGAAGAACTCGGTGTTCGTCGCAACAGAGGGTGACCCGGGCCAGATCGACGGGGTGGTCAAGACGCAGGATCACGGCAGCTATCGTGAACTGCTTCTGGACAGTAAAACGTCGCCCCAGAAGGTACTGGCAAGCCTGGTAGGCCGGAATGTTGTGGTGAACCGCTTCGAGGTAGCTACACCGCCCTTGAGCGAGATATTTATCCGCGTGGTGGAGGGCCGCAGTGAGTAAGACGCTCACTATTGCCAGGCATGAACTCCTGGTCACTCTGAAGAGGACGTCTTTCATTCTGGTTACCCTGGCAGTGCCTCTCCTGATGCTGGTGGGGTACGGGGTCTATCAGGGTGTGCAGCACTGGTATCGCCCCAGTGAACCAACAATAGAAGTGATCGGCTATGTGGATCAGGCTGGAGGCTTCGATGAATACAATAACCAGATTGGTCCCACTTTCATCCCCTGCCCTGGCGAAGAGAAAGCCAAGCAGGCTCTCCTCGCCGGGGAGATCAAGGAATACTTTGTCATCCCTCAGGATTATCTTTCCTCTGGATCAATCATCAGATACACCAGGGAAAGAGAATTGGAACCACCGCCAAAGACAATGGAGCGGATACAGGACTTTCTGATCTCTAACCTGATCGGTGAACATGTTGACCCCGAGGTGCTGGATCGGGTCAAGACGCCAATGCTGGTGACCTCCATTATACTGGACGAGAGCGGCAACGCGGTGGAGAACCAGAGTCCCTTTGTACAATTTTTCCTGCCCTACATCTTCGCTATCCTGCTGATGCTCTCGATCTTCTTCGCCTCAGGATACCTCCTCCAGGGCGTCTCTGAGGAAAAGGAGAACCGCCTGATAGAAGTACTCCTCTCCTCTGTCTCGGCCAGGCAACTGATGGTGGGGAAGGTGCTGGGTCTGGGCACAGCAGGACTGGCACAGATGTTGGTCTGGGTGGCTTCCATTGAGGTGTTCATCAAGGTCGCCCGGGTGAATATCCCTGCATTGAGCGATCTCTCCATTCCTTCCAACATTGTGGTACTGGGAATCGTCTACTACATCCTCGGCTATTTACTCTTCGCAGTGCTCTCCGCCGGTATCGGCTCCATCGGCTCCACCGCCAGAGAATCCCAAAGCTGGTCTGGCATCATGGCTACCACTGCAATGGTGCCCCTGTGGCTCAGCGCCGTGATCATTCAGAGCCCGGATCACATCATCTCTAAGGTGCTCACCATCTTCCCCTTGACGGCCCCGATAACAGCCATGATGAGGCTTCCTCTCCAGAGCATCCCCGCCTGGGAACTGGCACTGAGCCTGTCGCTCCTGGTCGTGTCGATCGTCTTCTCTATGTGGGCGGCAGCCAAGGTATTCCGGACCGCACTCCTCATGTACGGCAAGAGGCCCTCTCTGAAGGAGATCGTCAGATATATCAGAGAAGCATAGGCCAGTGCCTGGTTGCAAGAATAGGCGTCATTCGCTTTGCGGGCGAAGAGACCCTTCGCCTTCGCTCAGGGTGACAAACCGCATAAATGGCATGGTGACATATAGCCCACAGTGTCATTGCGAGCGAAGCGAAGCAATCTCAGTAGAAGGCCAATGTCATTCCCGCGAAAGCGGGAATCCAGTCCCCCCACGAGCTATGAGCTATGAGCCACTATCGTGTCATTCTGAGCGCAGCGAAGAATCTCTCTGATTCGTGATCTGCCCTCAATGCCCATGAGCCATCAGCTACGAGCCATGAGCTATCCTTCCGCAGAAGGATGAGCCACGATCGTGTCATTCTAATGTCGCCCACCGTGTCATTCTGAGCGAAGTGAAGAATCTCTCTGATTCGTGAGCTGCCCTCCATGCCCATGAGCTATGAGCTACGATCGTGTCATTCTGAGCGCAGCGAAGAATCTCGATTGTCACACTGACTTGTGCAACCAGGCACCAGGTGATGTTGGACGCCCATAATTCTCTTTGTACACCAAGATACAAAGCCCACCGCAACGCACTTATCCCTGCAGCCTGTCAGGAATCAATCCAGCAGTATGATACAATACCGCCATGGGCCGCCAGAAAAGGAGGTATCATTATGTCACCACGTAAACCAAGCAAGGCAGACCCTCAAATAATAGAGATGCCATCTCAGAAGATGGCAGTGGTTCGTGGCAAAGGTGCGCCGGACAAGGTCTTCCCTGAAATCATGCCAGCGCTCTTCGGCTCAATTTATACGCTGAAGTTCGACCTGAAGAAGAAGGGACTGCCCACCTTCAAGGTTAGCGCGCCGCGCAGCCGCTATCCCGATGCCCTTCATGTACCCCAGGAACAGTGGTCCATCGTTATCGGCATACCCATTCCAGAAGATACCACCTCTCTACCCCAGAAGGCGCTCGGCGTTAAGGTCAAGATCGAGACCTGGGAATATGGCACCGTCGCCCAGATCCTCCACCTCGGACCCTACGACCAGGAACAACCCTCGATTGAGCGCTTGCACAAATTCATCGAGGAAAACAGCTACCGGATAGCAGGGGTGCACGAAGAGGAATACCTCACCCGACCTGACGCCAAAGTCATCAAGACCATCATCAGATACCCGGTGAAGAAGGTCACAGGGAAATAGCTGGATCTTTATGCTTCCTTCATACCGGTTGGCTTGTGTCAACACATGAAGTGTTGACACCCTCTGAGCAGCATTGTAGACTGCACACTAACATAAAGTAGGATAAAAAGGGGGGTAGTCAAAATGGGCATGACAGTCTACAATCCGGACGGCACAATTGCATCGATCTTCCAGGGCATAAAGCGCGATGGCAACAAGCTCGTCTTGAAACAACTGGCGTTGGGACAAGTGCCAATGGACGTCATCATAACTCCGGAAGAGGGTCTCAAGTCGATGGGCATGGGGATGAGTCTGGGTCTCCTCACGTTCATCTTGCTCTTCCCGTACTTCTACTTCAGTTACCGTAGTGAAAAGAAAAAGAAGGCCGCAGCCGCAACACCAGACAAGCCAAAGGCTTGATTCAGATTAACAGATCACAAAGCGAATGACGCCTATTCTTGCAACCGGGCGCGGGTCTGTCGTTTCCTCATCAACCGGTAGGCTAGTCTAGTGTTTCATAAACTGCTTTACAACGAGCGAGCTTGTCAAGAATGGCTTTGGCGGAGGCTTTCCCCACCAACGGTTTAGGGTCGGCATTGGATATTGTCAGGTACTCCTTAATGGCATGGATCAACTCTGGCACACTTCCGAAGCTTCCACGCCGCAGACGCTTTTCCGTCAACTCCCCCAACCAACGCTCAACAAGGTTCAGCCA
>JAPLHP010000071.1 GCA_026389585.1 Chloroflexota bacterium
TCTCTCTTTGGCACTCATCGTGATCAGTCCTCCTTCCAATGAGGCACCTCCTTATCAGGATTGCCTCTGTTTTACTCCCTTTTGCGAAAGAGGACATTTCTATCGAGTTATTAAGAGGACATTATCATAGAGTTACAACACTCTGCTCTTCTCGTATCATGTGGAAGGAGTCCAAATGCACCTTCACATTGCCGGTTCCCACGTCTCTGCAATACTTCACGGCATCTTCCGCCACATTCAGGAAATGGGTCTCGAACCGATTGACAGGCTCCACAGCAATGATGATGTCACTTTTACTCTTGGCATAGTTAGCCACCTCACGCATAGCCTCTACTGACCAGCTCCACTCATCTCCTGTCCTCGGTTTGCCGCTGAGATAACCCCAGGCGGCGTAGTTCACCCCGCCCAGAATGCTTGAACCTATTTCTATATTGATATCAACCAGCTTCTTCAGCGTTTCGATTCCGTGTCGTCTTGTCTCGGGATTTGGGTCGATCAGGTTGGAGTCCACGGGAAGGCCAATAGTGGTCACGACTTCAATGCCCACCTCTCGCACCTTTTCTCTGGCCGCTTCCGTGGGGAACCTCTCGGGGTGAGCTACATTGATGTCAAGCACTTCAAACCCCAGCGCTTTCGCTTTCTCGATGAGCGGCAAGTCCTTTACCCCAAAGTCCTCCGTCCATATCAGCGAATCTACACCAAACTTGAACATACACGCTCCTTCATACGATTGGTTGGCCCTCAGACCACCCTCATTTCAGTACCAGAACCAGCAGATTCCCTTATCACTGCAAATGCCGCGCGCCTACAGCTCAATGACAGTCTTGACGCTCGATGGTCTCGGATTTGCTGCATATTCAAAAGCCTGAATGCTTTCTTCAAATTTATACCTGTCGGTCACCAGTGGCTTCAAACTGACCTTACCGGATTCCATCAGCAGGAGTGCCCTGGGATAAACATGAGCGTATCTGAATATGGTCTCGACACGCGCTTCCTTTACCTGGGCTGAGACGATGTCAACTGGCACTGGACGCGTCGGCATGCCGATGAATACAACCCGTCCACCTGGGCACAAAGGCTCAAACACCTTTGATACCGCCGCTTCGCTTCCGCTGGCTTCAAAGACGACATCAGCGCCCCATCCATCGGTAGCGTTGCCAACAGTCTCATTCAAGTCTTCTCGTGTTACATTCACGGTTATCATACCAAAAGATGAGGCCAGATCCAGCTTCTCCTGAACGACGTCGGCGACAATGACTTTGCTGCATCCCCCCACTAATGCTGCCATCGCCGTGACCATCCCGATCGTTCCGGCGCCAATAACCAGGGCTACGTCACCTGGTTTGATCTGCGCCTTTCGGGCTGCGTGCAGCCCAACCGCAAAAGGCTCTACCAGCGCTCCCTCATCGAAACCAACATTCTCAGGCAGCTTGAATACAAACATCCCTGGATGAACTAACGTTTCCCTCAAACAACCGTGCACTGGTGGGGTTGCCCAGAAGCGAACGGCCGGATCGAGATTGTACATTCCCAACCTGGTTGTTTTGCCATTTGGGTCAGGAATGCCTGGCTCCATACAGACTCTGTCACCCACCTTCAGGTGTTTCACTCCCTTCCCCACCTCGATAACGATACCTGACGCCTCATGGCCCAAAACCATAGGCTGCTTCACTATAAAAGGCCCAATCGCACCGTGCTGATAGTAATGCACGTCACTGCCGCAGATCCCTACGGTATGTATTTTGATACGGACATCACCTGTCCGAAGATGCTCCTCTATGTGAATATCACGAAGCGTGAGCTGCTTTGCTTTTTCCAGTACAAGTGCTTTCATGCTTCCTCCTTGCGCTCTAGTATCGGTGCCTCAGTAGTTTATGCCAGTCTGGTTCTGCTATCAACCGTTCTTCACTTTTCAAGGTAAGCCATATGTGCAAAAACTGATTGATCAAGCCGACCCGGCATGAATAGGTATTTGATAGTATATCCCAGCCGCTATTTTGACTAAACTCCGCATCACGAGTTCTATTGCGTTAAGATGGAGTATTCGGACATATTTGCTATAATCCTGCTAAGAAATAACGCCATTAGGAGAAGAGGGTAGAAAGATGAAAGTGGCACAGGAAGGGCTAGAAAGGCTAGAGAGTGAGTACGGTGGCTATCTAGAGGGGGAAATACTGGACAAGTTCTGTGAAGAGTTCGGGATAAGGATCGCCGCTGGCCATTGGGCAGCAGGTGGTTTTGCCGACCGTTTTGCGCCAGGTGGATACGATCCCGGTCTGGATGGCAGCATTGTTGCTCAGATTGAGCGGGTGGCAAAAGCAGGTATCAAGGGGGTGGAATTTCACGAAGCCTGCTTCATTGACGAGAACTACAAGAAGGATAGAAGCAAAGTTGCCGAAGTGAAGAAGGCGTTGACTGGGTACAAAGTGGAGCCCACAAACATGAACATCAACCTCTTCTCAGATCCGAAGTGGAGACTTGGGGGTATAACCAATGCCAATAGATCCATTCGGGAACAGGCACTTGCCATTGCTCTACAGAGCGCAGATATTGCGAAAGAAGTAGGCTGCAAGAGCGTTGCATTGTGGCCTGGTTCTGATGGTTGGGACTACAATTTTGAAGTAAACTATGGCCAATTGCTCGACCGGTTCATTGAAGGTTGTATCGCGATAAACAAGAAGGCGAAATCACTAGGCCTCAGGTTTGGAATAGAAGCGAAGCTTCACGAACCACGAGAAGGCAATATGATCATTCCTACCACCCACATGGCAATACTGCTGGCGAAGACCGTCAATGGAGAATGCGGTGGGGAGAACATGGGTGTTGCCATTGATTATGGCCACGAACAGATGTATGCAGTAGAACCAGCATCTATGCTCTACGTCGCCAGGAGGTTCGGCGTGCCTGTGGTCAATTTCCATTTGAACAATGCCAAACTGCATTCCAATGATGAAGATAGGATTGCCGGAACGGGAGATATCTGGCGGCTGGCCGATTTCTGTTACGCTGCGATCGATACCGGTTACGACGGCTGGTTTGGAGAGGATCAGTTCACTTACCGCACCGACCCGGTTAAGTCAATGGCATTATCCAAGGAACTATTTGGCAACGTAATGAAAAAAGCCCTACTGATCTATGCAGCCAGAGAAGAACTCGAGAAAGCGCAATCGACAGGTGATGCGGTTGCCACCATCGAAGTCACCAAGAGATACATACTCTGACAAAGAACAGTCAACCTACTTCAGGTCGTGGGTCGCCCTGCAAGTGTGGTATGAAGAGAGAACAGGACCGTGGGCTTCGCGGCGCTCTTGCTTGAGAGGCATACCATATGAGCTTGGCCGTGGACAGACTGCGCTGTGAATACAGGGAGAGTTCCCTGGGCATTGATGCCGTCAAGCCAAGGTTCAACTGGATTCTGCTTTCGGACCGCAGGAACACGACACAGGCCGCCTATCACATCCAGGTAGCAGCGAGCAAAGAGGCGCTGACGGAAGCTTCCAAGCTCGTCTGGGATTCCGGAGTGGTGGAAGGCGATTCCTCTATTTGGGTTGGTTATGACGGAGACAAGCTCGTCTCGTATCAGCGCTACTGGTGGCGGGTCAAGGTCCGGGGCAACCACAGAGAAGAGTCAGATTGGAGCCAGCCTGCCTGGTGGGAGATGAGCATATTGAGCCCTTCGGAGTGGACAGCAGAGTGGATATCCCCTGATCTCGAGGAGAAGGATGAGGACAATCCCTGCCCTATGCTGAGAAAGGAGTTCTACCTTAAGGGAAAGGTCAATTCCGCCAGGGCCTATGTGACGTCCCTTGGCCTGTATGAGATGGAAATCAACGGCAGGCGGGTGGGCGATGCGCGGTTCACTCCCGGCTTTTCAAGTTTCCACAAACGCCTCCAGTACCAGACATATGATGTCACAGACTACCTGCGGGAAGGCCAGAACGCCGCGGGCGTGTTCCTGGGGGACGGCTGGTACAGGGGCCACCTCTGGATTAAGGCGATACCAAATGTCTTCGGCAAAGAACTGGCCCTTCTGGCGCAAATCCGTGTCGAATACAAGGACGGGACAATCGAGACGATAGGAACGGATAGCTCCTGGCATTGTACGACAGGTCCGATCCTCAGTTCTGACCTGTATTATGGCGAAGTCTATGACGCGCGCAAGGAGATCCCCGGCTGGTCGGAGCCCCGCTGCAGGTATGACAAGTGGCGAGAGGTGAGGCGACTCGAATACAGCAAGGCGCACCTAGTTTGCTCACCCGGTGGGACGGCAAAGGTCAAGGAGGAAATGCAGCCCCGGAGGCTTCTCAGGACGCCCAAAGGCGAGATGGTAGTCGATCTGGGGCAGAACATCGCGGGTATTGTCCGGCTTCAAGTTGAAGGAGAAAGCGGGAGAGAGGTCACGCTGAGCTACTGCGAGGAGCTGACGCCCGAAGGCAACTTCAATCCTGAACAGCTTGACCTTCTGGGCCACCAGAGAAGGGCGGGGCGCTTCTATCAGATCGACCGGTATGTTCTGAAGGGTGGACCGGAGGTGATCGAACCGCGCTTCACTTTCCACGGATTCAGATATGTGAAGATAGAAGGCTACCCGGGAGAACTGGATCCGGGCAACATCAGAGGCCTGGTCATATACTCCGATCTGCCGGTTACGGGAGAGTTTTCCTGCTCCAATCCTCTCATCAATCAACTGCAGCACAACATCCTCTGGTCTCAGAAGGGCAACTTCCTGGATGTCCCCAGCGATTGCCCCCAGGGGAGAAGATGGGCTGGACGGGGGACATTCAGATATACGCTCCGACAGCCTGTTTTCTAATGGGCTGCTCGGGATTCCTGGCGAAGTGGCTACAAGACCTGAAGGCAGATCAGAGGGATGATGGTCTGGTCCCACACATCATACCCTGGCTGCCCGACTATCCAGTTTATGGCCCCCTTGGCATTGGCGGCTCTTCTGGCTGGGGCGACGCCTGCATCACTGTCCCCTGGACTCTATACCTCTACTACGGGGATATGAGAATCCTCCATGAGATGTATGGCACCATGAAGAAATGGATTGGCTTCATCCAGCGGCGCTCCAGGGGGTATATCTGGAGCAAAGGCATGCACTGGGGCGACTGGCTGGAGCCGGGTAGAAAGATCTACCATTACTTCCTGCCATGGGCTCCGAAAGGCTACGTGGCGACCCCCTCATTTGCCTATTCATGTCACATGCTTTCCAGGATCGCCAAGTTGCTGGGGAAACACAATGACGCCGAGTATTACAGGGGACTCTCTGAGAGAGTAAGAGCAGCCTACCTGAAGAGATACGTGAAGGACAATGGGCGTATCAGGCCTTCAAGGCAAGGCGCCTACGTTCTGGCGTTGGCCTATGACATGGTTCCCGAAGAGATCAGGCCGAGGCTGGCTGCCCATCTGGCCAAGATGGTCAAAGACAACGGCAACCACCTTGATACGGGATTCCTCTCTACTCCGCACCTCTGTCAGGCTCTTTGTGACAGCGGGTACGAGGAGTTGGCTTTCCAAGTCCTGAATCAAGACACCATTCCCTCTTGGTTATACGAAGTCACGAAGGGAGCCACGTCAGTCTGGGAAACCTGGGACTGCATCAAGGCCGACGGCATGCTTCGCAAGGGGATGTCCTTCAACCACTATGCTTTTGGCGCCATCGGCGCATGGCTCTACTGCTACATAGCCGGGATTGGACTGGATGAAGAGAATCCGGGTGGTAAGCACACCATTCTCTCGCCCCACCCCGGCGGCGGGCTGACGGAGGCCCGGGCTACATATCAGTCACCTCACGGAGAGGTCAAGTCGGCGTGGAAGCTTGTCGAAGGCCGGATGACCTACAGTGTCACCATCCCTTCCAACAGTACAGCGACTGTCCGTCTGCCCAAAGCCATTGGGGCCGAGGTCAGCGAAGGCGATGGACCTCTCGAGGCAGCAGAGGGAGTCTCTAGGGTCAGCCACGAGACTGGTGGAGTCACGTTGCAGATAGGTAGTGGTTCTTACAACTTCCGCTACAGATACACATAGAAGGTTCTTCCTCTGCAACCTCGTCGCCAAAGCTCCGCGGCTGATCTCTCTTGGCGAATTCCGCAGGCAGCGGTCAGCGGCACTGGAGTTGAGCCATTGACCTTCTGAATATGCGTTAGAAGGTCTACCTGTCAAGCGTGGACTCGGACCCGCCAAGCGTGGATTCTTCCCTGGTGACCTTCTGAGTCGTCGAAAAATCGGCCCAAAAACGCGACCCGTAGGATCGATTTTGAGATTGGTGGAGCTGGGGGGACTCGAACCCCCGACCTTCTGACTGCCAGTCAGACGCTCTCCCTCTGAGCCACAGCCCCAAGTGCTAGATAGTTTACCAGAGTGTGCCCGTCTACTCAAGACGGACGGCAGTTACTTCATACCTTGACGCTCTTTTGGCTTTGGATTTTAACTTAACGCATCTCCTGTGACCTTTCCCTACTTCTTTCTCTTTGACTTCCTCTTCCTCTCATAGTCTAGGCTGAGAACTACCCAGTCCCGGCCAAATCTCTCGCCAATCATAACCATTGAAACATAGGCTTTGATTCAACCTATTTGTGTACTGACCTTCTGGTCTTCTCTTCCTTCTTGACGGACACCAGAGGCTGGGTCTCTGCTAGCCTCTCCCGTGGCCACAGGAAGAGACGATAGAAACCAAGCGTAGCGACAAGTATCATAATGAGGGTCATAGCCGTGACCCATACTTCGGTAACCCTTGTTATGGTGAGGAGTGCTGCCCAACCTGCCATGCCAAAGCAATAAAACAACACAAAGCCACTGTGAAGGCTCCATAGAGTCTCCCAGGCTACTTCCATGCCCTTTTTCTCCTCCTCTCCTTCGACAAACCTGTGGTAGTCTCCCAAACCCAACTCGGCAT
Source organism: Chloroflexota bacterium (assembly GCA_026389585.1). Taxonomy (NCBI): domain Bacteria; kingdom Bacillati; phylum Chloroflexota; species Chloroflexota bacterium. The sequence goes on from JAPLHP010000071.1 coordinate 6,899, forward strand.
CCATCAACGTGCTGGCTACTCTGGAATAGCGCACGGACAGCACCCTCAGGGAGTGGTTTACGAAGAAACCAAAAAGGGACAACGACAACCCGAAGGCAGCTAGATACCAGTGCACCAGCCCTGTCCAGGCTATGATGCCCAGGAGTATTGCGAATATGCCAGCAGTGACGATGGTCAGCCACATCCGTGCGTTCTCATGGTGGCTTGCTTGTAGCCAGTATTGTCCAAAGGCCACGTAGGCGCTTTCCTCACGATTCATTTCTTATCTCCTTGTTAATGACTGGTGTACTGCCGAACCATTTCCGGTGATGTCTGTCCAGCCCCTTCCGGCTTGATTACTGTGATGCTGTAGATGAAGTCAATCTGCTCCCTCCGGAGTCAGCAAAGGCATTTTATAGAGGGTGATAGCCCCCGTCTGTTCTTGGAACGGCTTATGGCTTGTATGCCAGGATGCTCATTTGCGTTGATCTGGCTTCTCAGAGACTAGAGCAATCAGGCGTTCATTATTCTTTGCAAGCAGGTAAGCAACTGCATGAGCACTGGCCTCCTGTAATACAAGGAGATCACGGATGACTTTCTTGACATCTTTTTCCTTTCTCATCATTAGCCGTAGCTTGGCAAATTCCTTCCCCTCATCAGGAGTCTCGACATGTTGCCCTTCCTCCAAGAGTCTCTGTTCTATCTTATATTCGTTAATAGTTGCTTGCTGTAACTCAAGAAAAAGGTGATTGTGATCCAGAAGTTGTTTAGTTCTGGCGTCTGTCATATTTTCCCTCCTCAAATCAAATCTGCCACACTATAACACGTTGCACCGCTGGCGTGCCATCCCTGGAGCCTGGAAACACCGCCCACACGGGAGTGGCATCAGGCCGCTGATAGACAACTCCGTCTGGAGGAAGCCCTGGGAGGTACTCCCTTTGTATCCAGGCTGAGGTCAAGGTGCCTCTGAGAAGGTCGTGGGAATGCTGATGGACTATGAGCAAGAGTGAGGGGCTAGGAGAAGGTAATCTAACTGCCCCTCAGTCGAAGTTGACATCATACAACCAAACTCACCGGCGACAATGCAACGCAGCGGAAAAGCGGTCACGGTGCAGCCCCATGCTAGATGCTTTCTTCGAAATAGTCCGCGTCTATCTTTTTTACTGGATAGAGCGAAACCGTCGATACACCGACGTCATGGTCGATCATTAGCTGGGATAACTGGTCGCCGTCAATCAAGACAATCTTACTTCCGATTTGAGAAACGTAGTTTCGGGAATCATCCGTGAATCTGGAGGTCGTGATGAAGATGCCTTTCGTAGCCTTTTGTGCCTGCAATGCGCCGGCAAACTGCATGACGTCAGGTCTGCCGACAGCATTGGTGTCCCAGCGTTTCGCCTGAATATAAATGACATCGAGACCAAGCTTGTCTTCTTTGATTATTCCATCGATGCCTTCGTCCCCTGTCCGTCCTATAGCCTTTCCTGCATCAGCACGCGAGCCGCCGTAGCCCATCTTCACGAGCAACTCGACAACGATCTGTTCGAAGAATGGCGGGGACGACTTCTTGAGCTTGGCAAGCAGTTCATCGACCAGCTCTTCGCGGAGATTCTCATAGGCAGTCTCAAGTGCCTCGGAGGGCGTAGCGGTTGACATGTCAGGGGGTTCCCTTGAAGCTTTCATCTTCTCACCACGGCGCGTTCCCTTGAGTTGCTGGAACACCTGGAATTCGGGATACCGCTTCAGCAGCTTAACGTTGATCTTCGCAGGGTTTGTCTTAAGGAGGTCTTGACCCCCCGGTGTGATTCGGAAGTAACCCCTGCGGGTGGGTTCAAGCAATCCAGCCTTCTTCATGTACGTCGTGGCCCATCCAACACGGTTAACGAACGTGCGTTGGACACCGCTCGGAAGCATTTCCTCTAGGTCCGCTTCGGTAAGACCCAGTTGGGTAGAAAGCGCATCAACTGCCTCATACGTTGAAATTTCCTCGTTTCGTGCTTCCGCGAATTGAAGCAACGGCAGCATCAGACTCTGGTAGTCAGGGATCGCCATAGATCGTCCTCTCTTGTATCTTCTACTCTCTCTTATGCTACTGCACTAGCTGTGGGCATTCTAGCTCAGGCGATCCAAACAAGTCAACAAGAGCATCGTGCCGCTGCCCCCTCTGTATCCAAGCTGAGGTTGGGCTGGTATAATGTCGCAGCAGAGAGATAGTGGAAGCAGTAGATGAACACCTTCCTTTTCACATGGAATCCCGATAAGTGGCAATGGGATGACTTGCCTCAAGCTGTGTATGAGGCGAACGCAGAGGGTCGCTACCACGATACTTGGAGTTGTGGGGCAACACGACACATCTCTCCTGGAGATCGAGCCTTCCTCATGCGTCTTGGTGTTCCCCCAAAGGGCATCATGGGTTCAGGGGTTATTGTGTCGGAGCCCTTTGAAGGTGTTCATTGGGATTCGAGGAGAGCAGAACGTGGAGACACTGCCCATCGTGTTGAGATTATTTTCGACGTCTTGAGTGATCTCCCAATACTAGATGAGAAAGCCTTGTCATCAGATGCGCTGGGCCAGCACAACTGGTACCCGCAAGCATCAGCTACTCGTATCCCCGAAAGTACTGCAGTGCAACTCGAGTCCATTTGGTCACGGGCAACCGGTCTAACCTTCAAGCCACCTGAGAGTGCTGGACTTCCCGGCTTGCGTCTTGAAGGCACAAAACGCAGCCAGATCATCACGACATACGAACGCAACCATGAGGCACGTGAAGAATGTCTCAGGCGCCATGGCAGAAGATGCCAAGTATGTAGCCTTGCGTTTGAGGAACGCTATGGCGCCATTGGGAAAGGATTCATTCACGTACATCACGTCGTCCCTGTTTCCGGAATTGGACAGGAGTATGAGGTAGATCCCGTCAATGATCTGAGCCCAGTGTGCCCGAATTGCCATGCAATGCTACACAAGCGAACGCCACCGTTGTCAATTCATGAACTGAAGAGAATGATCCAAGCCTCTGACGTTTAGGTTGAGCGGATGGGGTCCCACCTCTTGAATGCTTGCTCCACCAGCGCCTTGCAGACCTTCAGACTATCCTCGACTGTCACCGAGCGCGTGTACCTCTGCACCATCTCCAAGCTTTCCCATCCCCCAAATCCTTGATGGTCATAATGATCTGTATACCCCCTGAAGTTGACTCTCCAGACATTGGTTCCCTTCGGTTGGAATTTGGCCAGCCACGCTCCGAGATACTGTGCTGACATAGCACCAAAGGGTGCACAAGCCGTTTATCTGCATGGTTCTTGATCTGTTATAATTGTGGTCAGGAGAGTTGATAGACGATGAATATGCCACTAGGGACAGGGATCGGTGTCTGGGAATTATTCGGCCCTATAAGCGGTACCGGCAGGTTGAGGGATTACACGAATGCGATCGAAGGTTTGAAGAATAGCCGCAGGATCAAGTCGGTTATCATCAATGTAGATTCGCCGGGGGGGCTGGCTACGGCTTCTAATGGCCTCTACTGCGCCGTTTCGAGGCTGTCGGCCAAGAAGCCGGTTGTGGCCTTCGTCAGCGGGACCTGCGCCTCGGGTTCCTACATGGCAAGCTGTGCTGCCACCAAGATTGTAGCCCTCCCCACAGCGGTGGTGGGGTCAATAGGCGTCCTCTCTGTCAGGCCCATATTGCAGGACTTGCTGAACAAGGTGGGTATCCACGTTGATGTCACCAAGAGCGGCCGCCTGAAGGATATGGGTGGTTTCTACCGGGAGCCGACTGAAGAGGAGAAGAGGAAGGAAGAGGAGCTCATCACTGGCTTTTACAACTATTTTGTCTCGGTTGTGGCTAAAGGCCGGAAGATGGATGAGGGTAAAGTGAAGGAACTGGCCACGGGAGAGGTTTTCCTGGGAGAGAAGGCCAAATCTCTGGGGCTTATTGATGAAGTGGGTGATTTTGACGTGGCCGTTGACCTGGCTGCTGATTTAGGCAAGGTGGCGCGCCACCTTATTCCGGTCAGACGGCGGTCCAGCTTGTCTGAAAGGCTTTTCTTGAGGTTTGCCGGTACTGCGCCTGAGGATTTCATAACTGCAGCTGAGTCTTTGCTCAGCCGCCGCATCTATTATCGCTCCTGAGAGCATGGGACTCTGTCTAGCGCAGGCGGACGACAGCTACCATGATACCTACTGCTATCGTACAGGCTGATGTAGGTAAAGAAGGTCAGGGCATCTCCCGAGAAGCCCACGTTGCTCACGACGTAGCTCAAGGCGACGCCAACGCCGGCGATAACCTGTAGGGCTGTGCCACGCTTGCGGTTCACGGAGCGACTGAGCACCTCTCCTATCGAATAACCTGCACCGGCGGCCAACGCAATGCTGAGGAGAAGACTGGCGGAGAACAGGGGTATCAGGTCGCGGAGCCATGCCCACGCTATGCCAATGGCGATAGCCAGGACTAACCCCAGGCCGGCAGCCTTGAGGTATTGGAGAGGCGTGATCTGGTAGGTGGGCAGACGCTTGACCCCGGCGCAGTCTCTGCACCGGGCACCTACAGGGGTCTGGACCAGGCACTTGGGACAGATGGGGATGCCGCATTTTCCGCAGGCCAGGTTGGTCTCTACATTAGGATGGGCGGCGCATTTCATTCACATATCGTTTTAGATGGCTAAGTGGCCCTTTTTCGGCTGAGAGCGAAGAGGCGCTTGATGCACTCGGGAGGTACTTTAACCCCCCCTATGGGGGTCTCAGTCGTGTTGTCGAAGCCATGGTAATCACTGCCTCCAGTGGCGATCAGCCCATGCTTGTGGGCTATGGAGGCCAATTGCTGGATTGACCTGGGATTATAGTTACTGTAATAGACCTCCAGGCCGATCAGCCCCACCCTCTGGAGCCGTGGAATGAGATCCTCCAGATTTTCCATGTCGGCCGGATGGGCCAGGACTGGAAGCCCACCCACCCTCACCACCAGTTCCACCACCTCCTCAGGTGTCATCTTCTCCCGCTCCGCATAGGCCGGCCCTTCCCTGCCGATGTATTTGACGAAGGCTTCCTTGGAAGATTGGACATAGCCTTTCTCCATAATAGCCTGGGCAATGTGGGGCCGCCCTACGGAACCGCTCCCGGCTATCTCCTGCACCCTCTCCCACTCGATGTGGATTCCCAGATTGGCCAGCTTGGCGATCATCTTCTGTGCCCGTATCTTCCGTGAACCACGCAGTTCTACCAGTTTCTTTATCAATTCCGCGTCAGCGCAATCTATGAAATAACCCAGAACATGAACCTCACCGTGGGGGACGTCAGTGCTGACCTCTACACCGGGGATGACCTTGAGGGTGGGGAATGCCTGCGCCGCTTTCAGGGCAGGGGCAATTCCCTCTACAGAGTCGTGGTCGGTAATGGCGATGACCTCCAGCCCCAAGGTGGCTGCTGTGTTTACCAGCTCTTCAGGACTGTAGCGCCCGTCCGAGGCGGTACTGTGGAGATGCAGGTCGAACTTCATGGACTACACTGCTTCTCTATCAACGCGGATGATGCTGGTGGCCCGTCCTGTGCCTAGTTCTACCTCCACCAGCACCGAATTGAAAATGTTGGCTCCCTTCCCCACTGATAGTCGACTGGGCATGTGTGTCAGGAAGCGCTTGATTACCTCGTCAACGTCGTCACCAATGATGGAGTCGGCGGGACCCACCATGCCTATGTCAGTGACATAGGCTGTTCCTTTTGGCAGAATGCGTGTATCAATGGTTCCCACGTGCGTGTGTGTTCCCACCACAGCGCTGACCCTCCCGTCGAGATACCGTCCCATGGCATTCTTCTCCGAGGTTGCCTCAGCGTGGAAGTCGATCACAATGGCATCAGGCTTGGTTTCAAGTTTCTGCAGCAGATGGTTCATTGCCCTGAAGGGGCAGTCGGCGTCGCCCATGAAGGTGCGCCCTGCCAGGCTGACTACCAGGACGGTTTGCCACCATAAATACCCGCGGCCTGGGACCCCTGGGGCGTAGTTGAGCGGACGGAGAATGGGCATCTCAGTGTCAAGAAGGGGGAGGATCTCCCTCTGCGCCCAGATGTGATTACCGGAAGTGAGGACATCGACGCCACTCTGGAGAAGCTCTTCAGCGGTTTCCGGGGTCAGCCCTTTCCCGCCAGCGGCATTCTCAGCGTTAGCGACAACCAGATCAAGCTGCAAATCACGACGCAGGCCTGGCATCAGGTTACGGACGGCTCTTCTGCCAGGCCTGCCGATGATGTCACCGACTAGTAGTATCCGCAATGGTTTCTAGTCACCTCTATTTGGCGTAGTCTACCGCCCTGGTTTCCCTGATTACAGTAATCTTTATTTGACCTGGATAGTTCAAACTTTCTTCTACTTTCTTTACAATGTCACGTGCGAGTCTCATTGACCCTATGTCGTCAATCTCCTCAGGCTTTACCATGATGCGGATTTCTCTGCCGGCCTGTATTGCGTAGGACCTTTCAACCCCGGCAAAGCTGTTGGCTATGCTCTCCAAGGCTTCTAGGTGCTTCAAGTATTGTTCCAGCGCTGAACGTCTTGCGCCAGGCCTTGCCCCACTGATAGCGTCTGCAGCAGAGACAATGAAACTCTCAGCAGTGCTCATCTCCACCTCTCCATGGTGCGCTGCGATAGCCAGCACCACGTCAGGGGATTTCTCCCATTGCTTTACAATGTCGGCCCCTATCTGAGCATGGGGCCCTGCTGTTTCAAAGTCCACTGCCTTTCCAAGGTCATGAAGCAAACCTGCCCTTTTGGAGATTTCGATGTTGGCCTTTGCTTCGGTAGCTATCATACCGGCGAGTATAGCGACCTCAACACTATGTGTCAGGACATTCTGCCCATAACTGAAGCGGTATTTCAGCCTACCAAGCATTTTGATAAGCTCAATGGGTACCCCCTGCACCCCCGCTCTATTGGCTGCCTGCTCTCCTTCAGTGCGGATGGTTGTCTCAACCTCGTTCCTTGCCTTTTGCACCATTTCCTCAATTCGGGCCGGATGGATTCGGCCGTCGAGGATGAGCCTTTCCAGCGCAATACGGGCGATCTCCCGACGCACCGGGTCGAAGCAAGAGAGGGTGACTGTCCCCGGGGTGTCATCTATGATCAGATCCACTCCGGTGGCATGTTCCAGCGCTCTGATGTTTCGTCCCTCGCGTCCGATGAGGCGACCCTTCATGTCATCCCCTGGCAGGGGAACAACTGAGACAGTGCTCTCTGCCACCACATCGCTGGCGCAGCGCTGAATAGCTTGAGACAGGATATCTCGAGCTCTTTTGTCGCTTTCCTCTTTGACCGCTGTTTCCATCTCGCGCACCCGTCGGGATGCTTCGTCCCGAATCTCGTTATCCACCCGCTGGAGCAGGAATTCCTTTGCCTCGGCAGAAGACATACAGGCTACCATTTCCAGTTGTTGCTGCTGCTTTTGCCGCAGCTCTTCCACTCGAGCCCGCGTTCTGTCGCTCTCTCTTTCCTTGGCCGTGATATTGTGGTCACGGCGCTGAAGAGCCTCGTCCCTGTGTTCCAGGTTCTCTTCTTTCTGAGTGAGACGTCTCTCCACTTTCTGCAGCTCAGTGCGGGTCTCACGGTAGCTGGCTTCTGCCTCGGCCTTCATGTTGATGGCTGCTTCTTTAGCCTCGAGGAGGATGGCCTTTTGTTTCTCCTGCGCTTCGGCAACAAGCTTTTGGGCCTCCTCAGCCGCTGTGCGAGCTCTGCGGCTGGCTATCATCTGCCTGGCTAGGAATACAACTGCACCTCCAACGACGAAGCAAGCCAAGCCAACAGGTACCACTATTAAGTTGGAAGCCACCTTCACCTGCCTTTCTATACTGAAGCTTCCAGGCTGGGGGGTAGACTACTACGATGCGTATATTAAACGCCTTATGTCACTTGGTGTCAAGCAATGGCTTCGGTGTGTGGATGATCAACGTTTAAGATAGCATCATATGGGAAATAGGAGAGTAGAGACTAACTTACCAGCACCAGGTTATTTCGGTGCATTACCTCGGCGCCATATTCGTAGCCCAGAAGGGGCATGATCCGCTCGGAATGGACACCTTTGATAGACTGGATGTCAGAGGAACTGTAGTTTGATATCCCGCAGGCTATGTGGTTGCCCTGCAGATCAACGATATCGACGAGGTCGCCGCGGTGGAATTCTCTTTCCGTGTCCTTGATCCCGGCGGGCAGCAAGCTGCCCTTTCCTTTTTTGAGAGCCGTTGCTGCCCCGTCATCGACAATAATCCTCCCCCGTGAAGACAGCCTGCTGACCATCCACCTCTTTCTGCTCTCCAGTTTGGTCGTTGTGGGTAGGAAAAGGGTGCCGATGGATTCTCCCTCAGCCAGCTTGGTGATGACGTCAGGCAGGCTGCCATCCGCAATGGCTACAGCTATGGCTGAACTGGTAGCTACCTTAGCCGCCGCGATCTTGGTGGCCATCCCGCCGGTGCCGCGGCTCGTGCCAGCGCCGCCAGCTATGCGCTCAATATCGGCATCGATCCTCTTCACTGCGGGAATGAGTCTGGCTTTGGAATCAAGGCGGGGGTCCGCTGTATAGAGCCCGGCAACATCGCTGAGCAGTATCAGGAGATTGGCATCCACCAGGTTGGCCACCATGGCAGAAAGGTTATCGTTGTCCCCGAATTTGGCCTCTTTGATCTCGTCGGTGGCTACTACATCGTTTTCATTGATGATGGGCACTACCCTTAAGTCAAGCAAGGATAGAAGGGTGTTGCGGGCATTAAGATAGCCGGCACGGTCCGAGAGGTCGGCTTTGGTGAGCAAAGCCTGGGCGACAACGATGCCGTGTTTGTCGAAGAGTTGCTCATAGGTGTGCATCAGGCAACCCTGGCCTACTGCAGCCAGTACCTGTCTGAAGGGGATGTCCTTGCGGTCCCGTTTGAGGCTCAACTTGTCTCTGCCGGCAGCAATGGCGCCGGAGGAAACAAGGATTATCTCATGACCCTGCTGATGCAGCTTGGCTACCTGGCCCACCAGGTCTGTCATCGTGTCAGGATCAAGGCGTCCGGTACCACCGGTGAGCAGATTGGTGCCAAGTTTGATTACCAAACGGTGGTAATGAGGAGCCTTCGACGATGTGCCGTGTTCTTTAGGTTTTGTCCGTTTCGTCTTGTCCATTGTTGGAGTTCCGCTGCAAACCAGCCTAGATTATATAACTGCACCTGGGCCTTCACAAGCATGAGTTGAGAAACACCTTAATCTGTGGGCTCTGTCGTATCTTTGTCACCCCCCATTGCTGTAGGGGCTACGCTACCCTGTTATTGTTATTGTCACAAGGCTACCAGGCTAAATTTCACCCCTTGACTTTGACTGACGTCAGGCAGCCCTGTAGAATTAGCCCGCTCAGGGGAATTGAGTCTGGAGTGATTGGGAAGGACATGAGTCCATCGGCGTCGTCATATCCCGAGTTGGATTTGCACCGCTTCACTACCGACGAGGCTATAGTGAAGCTGGAGCAGTTCCTGTATGAAACTTATTGCGCTGGTGTGCCTGTTGTCCGGATAGTTCATGGTAAGGGGACCGGGGCTTTAAGGAGCAAGATTCGAGCGTGGTTGCCAAAACAGAGCTTGGTCAGATCCTTCCGATCAGGCTGGTCGTGGGAGGGCGGTGACGGTGTTACCATCGTGGAGATGGGAGACTAGCTATACCAGCTGATCAGATCACCTGGCATTTAGGGCAGAAATAGGCACCCCGCCCGCGTAAAGAGATCCGCTCGATTGGAGTGTCACAGTTGTAACATCGTTCCCCGCGGCGGTGGGCGACTTTGAAAAAGAGGTGGGCAAATCCCGGCTCGCCGTTGGGCTGTTGATAGGTGTTGACGCTGGCGCCGCAGCGAGCGATGGCTTCAATCAATACGTGGCCAATAGCCCTGTACAGGCGCTCGTTTTCCCCCGTAGATATATCCTTCGCTTTCTTCAGCGGATGGATCCGGGCTTCGAAGAGGGCTTCGTCGGCATACATGTTGCCGATCCCGGCGATGACAGTCTGGTCGCAGAGTAAAACCTTTATAGGGGTATTATGTTGTGACAGGGCTTTGCGCAGAGCCCATGTAGTGAAGCGGCGGTCCAGGGGCTCGGGACCGAGCGTGCCAGTGACTTCCTTTTCGTCTGCCACCAGCCACATGGCCCCGAACTTACGCTGGTCGAGGAAGTGAAGGTCAGTGTCATTGTCCAGGTGCAATATGACCCGGGTATGGGATTCAGGGGTGGCAGGAGAGGGCTGAAGCAGCAGGCAGCCGGTCATTTTGAGATGCAGGATCAACTTGTTGTCATTGGTCAGGTCAAAGAGCAGATATTTCCCTCTGCGGCGAATATCCTTTACCGTCTGGCCGGTGAGCCGTTGGCGAAACTTTTCGGGCGATGGCTGGCGGACCAGATCCGGCCAGAGCAGGGTGATATTGTTAAAACGACGACCCACTACATCGGGAATAAGGGCATTCTTTATGGTCTCTACTTCTGGTAGTTCAGGCATCTTTCTCTAACATCCTTCTTTAGGCTATTTCCCCAGTTCCAGTCGCTGGAAGATCTGATCTATGTGCTTCAGGTAGTAGTCATAATCGAAGAGTGACTCCAGCTCCGCCGCTGGTAGGTGGATGATGACGTCAGCGTCATTCTTGAGAAGCTGCAGAAAATCACATCTTTCCTTCCAGGCCTTCATGGCATTGCGCTGCACCAGTTCGTAGGCCTTCTGGCGGGTCAGTCCTTTTTCAATGAGAGCCAGCAGCAGTCGCTGAGAGAAGATCAGCCCACCGGTGAGATCGAGGTTCTCTTTCATGCGTTGAGGATAGACCTGAAGGCCGCTCATGATTTTGATAAAGAGGCTCAGGATGTAGTCCAGCGCCAGGCAGGAGTCGGGCAGGATGATGCGCTCGGTGGAGGAGTGGCTGATGTCGCGCTCATGCCACAGGGGGATGTTCTCCATTGAGATGAGGGCATAGCCCCGCAGGAGTCGGGCCAGGCCGCAGATGCGCTCGCAAAGCTCTGGATTGCGCTTATGCGGCATGGCGGAGCTGCCTGTTTGCCCGGGTTCGAAGGGCTCCTCTGCCTCAAGAACTTCGGTCTTTTGAAGTGCCCGGATTTCGGTGGCGAATTTCTCCAGGGAGCCGGCGATTATGGCCAGAGTGGTGACAAACTGAGCGTGGCGGTCCCGTTGGAGAACCTGACTGGAGACGGGAGCCGGCTCAAGTCCCAGTTTGATGCAGGCTATCTGTTCCACCTCTGGCCGCACTGTGGCATAGGTGCCTACGGCTCCGGAGATTTTGCCCACCCCGATAACCTCTCTGGCTTCAGCCAGGCGGTGAGCATTCCGCTTCATCTCTTCCACCCAGATCGCCAGTTTGAGCCCGAAGGTGATGGGCTCCGCATGGACGCCGTGGGTGCGCCCTATCATGATGGTATGTTTGTGTTCAATGGCCCTTCTTCGCAGGACAGTCGTGAGTTCGGCGATATCCTGCGACAGGATGTCGGCAGCCTCCAGCAACTGGAGGCTGAGGGCGGTGTCCATGATATCGGAGGAGGTGAGCCCCAGATGGATAAAACGGCTTTCCTCACCGAGGCTCTCGGCCACTGTGTTGAGGAAGGCCGTCACATCGTGATGGGTCACCTTGAGGGTTTCATCGAAGCGCTTCTGGTCGAAGCGGACCTTCTTTATCTTTGGTATCTCTTCTTTGGGGATAACTCCCAGCTCTGCCCAAGCCTCGCAGACGGCGATCTCTATCTGAAGCCATTTATGGAATTTGCTCTCGTCTGACCAGACCTTTTTCATCGCCGGTCTGGAATACCGCTCAATCATCTCTCACTCCCGTTCTGATTGCAGTCAGAGTCAAAATAGATTTCCGGATCAACTCCCTTGCGCCAACTTTCTCCGATATGCTGCATAGGCTTCCCTTATCCCGTCGTGCTTCAGCCCCAGTATCTGGGCGGCGAAGAGAGCGGCGTTCTTGGCTCCGGCGGAACCGATGGCTACGCAGGCTACGGGAACTCCGCCCGGCATCTGAATGATGGAAAGCAGGCTATCGACGCCCTTCAGGTCGCTGGTGGGCAGAGGGACGCCGATAACAGGAAGGGTAGTCCAACTGGCGAGCACGCCGGGGAGATGGGCGGCTGCCCCGGCGCCGGCAATGATGACCTCCAGCCCTCTCTCCTGGGCCTTGAGACCGTATTCGCGGGTCTTCTCAGGTGTGCGGTGGGCGGAGATGACCCGAACCTCGTAGGGAATCCCCAGTTCCTCCAGCATGTCCAATGTTGGCTTCATTAGAGGTTCGTCAGACCGGCTGCCCATTACCACCCCGACGATAGGCATGGCTTGTTTAGGATTTGTCATTTCTAACCTCACCTGCTCATATACTTAATAAGTCCAGGAGGCCTTCAAAAGGCTCAACTCTCTCCTTGATGGTGAGGTAGGATTCCTCACCCCGCAGCACGCGGCAGCAAGCCCCCCAGAGGCGGTCGCTTCGCTCCACGAGACCGAAATACAACCAGGGGGACCAGGTGAAGAGCCGTGTGAAGGCCCGGGCGGCTTTCAACTCGGGCATTATCTCTCTGTTCACCGCATCCTCATAGTCTCTCAGATTCGTGGCATCAGTCTGCAAACATCGGCTGATAGCCGGGGCGGCAATTTGAGCGCTCTTGATGGCATGATAGAGACCCTCACCGGTCAGTGGGTCCACCAGGCCGGCGGCATCCCCGAGCAACAGGACTCTTTTCGACTGGATCGCCATTCCCTTCTTGCGCACCGGCAGATAGTGGCTCCTTAACCTGGTGACCGATTGATTTTCCAGATCGTATGACTTCAACACTGCCTGGTATCCAGGCCTGAGTCTTTTCACTTGGCGGAGCGGGCCTCCTGCCCCCACTGATAGATGATCCTTCTTGGGGAAGACCCAACCATACCCACCCCGAATGTACCCCAGGTGCAATCCCACCAGAGAGTCCCATTGTAGCAATTTTTCAGCTGGAACTGAAATCTCTGCTTCCATGCCAATGCCAAAGTCTATATTCTGCATCAGGCCGGCACCGGCAGCAACCACGCTCCTTGCGCCATCTGCGCCAGCGAGAACCTGTGCCGTAAAGGTATGGTTCGTGGTTGTGACCTTGGCTCCCTGACTGTTTGCCTCTATCTGGCAGACCTTTTCATTTTCCATTATCACCGCCCCTGCCTCCCTGGCTCTCTGGACGAGGAGGTGATCGAAGTCACTGCGCATCACCATGTAAATCAGGGGTTTGTCATACCATTTGGTGAAGGCTCTGCTATTCTTGTAAACTACCCTGGCCCCGTGCACTGTATCCCGCACTACCGGACTGAAGTCGAAGCCAAGCAGCTTGGCTGTCTTGACGGTGATCCCTCCGGCGCAGGGTTTATATCGAGGCAGGCTCTCTTTCTCCAGGATGAGCACGTCTATCCCCTTCCTGGCCAGCTCGTAGCCCAGGGTGGACCCGGCTGGTCCTGCGCCGATGATAACGACGTCATAGGAGTGGTTGAAGGAATGTGCCATGCGCAGGATCCTCTAGTTCTCCAGCTCTGTCGCTAAGTTCGGGAGTCTGCCGGACTGCAAAGCGTTCAACGTGAAGCTGCTCTTCTCAGGCGGTCCATTATAGCGACCCCCATTCCCTTTTCTTCCACTTTCTCTATTATTATCTCGTCCACGCCCAGTTCATCCAGTTCGCGCATTATGGCGAACATCTGTCTGGCGTATGCCTTGAGCTCCTGTGGCATCAACCTCACGACTACTCTGTTATTCTGAGGGGAAGGTGCGTGGTGGGCGACTACTCCTACCTTGTTCCCTTTCCTGGTGCGTTGCTCAACCAACCGCGTCATTGCTTCCGGGTTGGCCTCTTCCACCAGAGTGACTCGTGCCCTGGGACTGTAGTGTCGATAACTGGTGCCTGGAGAGCGTCCTGGAGTCTTTTCCCCCGTACCCATAATCACTTCGCCAATGAGGGGCTCCAATTCCTCCGGCGTTATTGCCCCGGGCCTCAGTATGACCGGAGGCCGACGTGAGATGTCCAGCACGGTAGATTCCAACCCTACCTCGACGGGGCCGCCGTCAAGAATCAGATCGATCTTCCCGTCCAGGTCCTGTAAAACATGTCTGCCGGTAGTGGTGCTGGGGCGCCCCGACAGGTTGGCGCTGGGGGCGGCAATGGGATGGCCGAGGGCTCTGATCAGAGCGAGAGCGATATTGTTCCTCGGCATCCTGACGGCTACCGTGTCCTGCCCGCCCGTCACAGGGGCGGGCACCCTGCCGGACTTCTTGAAGATCAGTGTTAAGGGCCCGGGCCAGTATCGCTTCATCAGCGGAATTGACCCGGGTAAAACGTCATCCGTGAGGACACCCAGATCTTCCAATGCGGCGACATGGACTATTATGGGGTTGTCCAGAGGTCTTCCTTTGGCGACGAATATTTTTTTCACTGCCTCGGGATTCAGGGCGTCTGCTCCCAGCCCGTAGACTGTTTCGGTGGGAAAGGCCACCAGCCCTCCCCTCCTTAATACCTCGGCTGCTCTGCTGATAACCTCATTATCAGGGGCTGCGGGGTTGATCTCTATCATCAGGGTTTGGTGATTCATTTGGCACTCTCGAGAGGAGCGCTGGGGATGGCGTTGAGATCAAGACCGGACACTTCTCCGTATTTCAACCTGGCAGCGCCGGCGGCAGCTACCATAGCTGCATTGTCCGTACACAGGTCAAGCTGTGGGAAGAAAACCCGGAGACCTTCACGGCGGCAGGCGTCTGAGAACGATTCCCTCAGTCGTCTGTTGATGGATACCCCTCCGGTAACACTGACGGCAGGTACCCCTTTGTACCGGGCGGCCTGGAGGGTCTTGGACACCAGAACATCTACGACGGCTTCCTGAAAACTGGCGGCAATGTCCGGCAGGGGGAGTGTTTCCCTGCCCTTATCTTTAAACATATTGACCACGGCGGTCTTTAAGCCGCTGAAGCTGAAATCGAAGGATCGGCTGCGCCCCAACGGCCTGGGAAGGGCGAAGGCCGATTTGTTTCCCTGAACTGAGAGCTTCTCTATGACAGGTCCACCGGGGAAACTGAGCCCGAGGAATTTGGCGACCTTGTCGAAGGCCTCACCGGCGGCGTCATCCAGTGTGTTGCCCATCACCTCATATTGGCACACATCATTGACATAAACAAGCATGGTGTGACCCCCGGAGACGGTCAGGCAAACATGTGGCAGCGGCATCTCCGGGTGGCTCAGGATGTTGGCAAAGATATGCCCTTCGATGTGATGTATGCCTACCAGTGGTACCTTGAGGGCATAGGCCAGGGATTTGGCGGCTGACACCCCTACAATGAGGGAACCGATCAGGCCATGCCTTGAAGTGACAGCGATGGCCTCTATTTCTGGGAGCGTTTTCCCGGCTGAATCGATGGCTTCCCTGGTGACATAGCCTATGGCCTCCACATGTTTTCTGGAGGCCACCTCCGGGACCACACCGCCGAATCTGGCATGCAGGTCTATCTGTGAGGCGATGACATTGGAAAGGATAGTGCCATCGGCGACCAGAGCCGCCGATGTCTCGTCACAGGATGTTTCAATACCTAGAATCAACATGTTAATCTGTACCACTCAAGACGCAGGAGATTTACTTCATGGTTCCTGTTGCCGTTTGAGCAGCAATGCCTGGGCTAGAGATTCCTTTAAGTATAAGGGCACCAGAGAGGGAGCATCATCGGTATTACCTCTTTCGAAGCGGGGCAGAGACAGCCAGGCGAACACGCACCCGCTCGGGGAATCTGATGGACTGCCGAAGTTTGCCAGAGAGCCCAGTTCCCTGGCTATGATCTGGCGATACAGGTGCGCTGGCTTACCCAGGAAGAGGGTGGGTTCCTTGATGGTCTTGGTTAGTTCTTTTATGCTGCCCACATAATACTCGCCTTTTCTGGCAAGGGTTTCCCCCATGGAACGGTAGAAAGCGGCATAAATATTCTCTTTGCCGGCATCGATAAGCGGACATAGAAGGCCGGGTGCACTTCTGGCTTGATATGCCAGGGCCTCCAGGGATGATATGCCGCAGACAGGTCTATTGGCTGCATAAGCCAGGGTCTTGGCTACCGTTATCCCTACTCTCAGCCCGGTCCATGACCCGGGTCCTATGCCTACCGCCAGCCCATCGACCTCTGCCAGAGTGAGCCCGCCGCGTTTCAGCACCAGGTCGATATTAAGGATTATCCTCTGAAGCGAGTTGTCCCTGGCCTCCCAGGAGAGGTCTGCCAGCACCCGATCGCCATCGATCAAGCCGACGGTGTTGGAGGGACTTGAAGTATCAAACCCCAGTATTCTCATAGGTTGCCCAGTTCATCAAGCAGTTTGCCAAAGCCCTCGCCAAAGGCGGTGAGCACTATCTCGCGCTTTTTGGGAGAAAGGACGGAGAACTCCACCGCCAGGTGATTATCAGGGAGGAGCGGAAGTATTTTATCTGCCCACTCTATTATGGCCACCCCTGATGCTGCCCTGCTCAAATAGTCCAATATTCCCACGTCAAGACCCATGGCCGCATTTTCCAGCCGGTACAGGTCCAGGTGGAACACAGGGAGCCTGCCTTCATATTCATTGACGAAAGCGAACGTGGGGCTGTTCACACACCGTTTGGGAATGCCGAGTCCGGCGCACAGGCCTTTCGTAAAACACGTCTTCCCGCAGCCGAGTTCCCCTATCAGGGCGATGATGCTGCCGGTGCTAATCTTTTTACCTATTCTCCTGCCTAGCTCCTGTGTGGCCGAAGGGCTGCTTGTCAGACACAGGCGTTTCCTCATCTTGATCCTGGAATTTCTCTTGAGCGTTGTTCCGGACACTGTTGACTGTTCCTCTGAACGAAAATAAGTCTCTGGGAGTACTTAGCCTTGATATTCTGCAACTAGATTATCATGCCGCCTCCCTGGCGGCGATGTCTCTTCGGTAGTGGCAGCCTTCGAAATGGATGCGTGGTATGTTGGCATAGACCCTGGCTCGCGCATCGGTCAATGTCTTGCCCTTGGCTACCACTGTCAGCACCCTGCCTCCGTTGGTGACCGCACCCTCTTTGACAGTTGTTCCGGCATGAAAGACAAGGATATCCCTGTCCAGCTTATCCAGTCCCGTGATGGGGAAACCGGTCTTATATTTTCCCGGATAACCCCCCGAAGCCATCACCACTCCAACGCAGGCCTCGTTGCTCCATTCGATCTTTATCTTGTTCAGCTTCCTCTCAATTACAGCCAGCATTATATCCACCAGGTCAGTATCGAGTCGGGGAATTATGGCTTGAGTCTCCGGATCACCGAACCTGGCGTTGAACTCCAGCACCTTGATGCCATCCGGGGTGACCATCAGCCCGGCGTAGAGGACGCCTTTGTAAGGCATACCTTCGCTGGCCATGGCTTGCACCGCTGGCTCCAGAACAGTGCGCTGTGCCTCTTCGACTTGAGATTGATCGAAGAAGCCGGTTGGGCTGTAGCTTCCCATACCACCGGTGTTCGGCCCCTGGTCATAATCGAATACCCTCTTATAGTCGCAGGCGGGAACAAGAGGACAGACAGTCTTGCCATCGGTAAAGGCGAGCAGGCTTACCTCTTTGCCACTGAGGCATTCCTCAATGATGACCCTGTCGCCGGCATTGCCCAGGGACTTCCTTTCCATGACGTCGGACAATGCCTCCAGGGCTTGTTTCTTTGAAGTGGCTACGACGACCCCCTTGCCTGCTGCCAAGCCATCTGCTTTTATGACCAGGGGGGCTGGCTGAGATTGGACGTAGTCCCTGGCCTCTGAATATGACGAGAAGATCATGCCCTGAGCGCAGGGTATGCCATATTTCTGCATCAGGTTTTTGGAGAATACCTTGCTGGATTCGATCTGTGCTGCAGCCTTTGTGGGACCGAAGACAGGCAGGCGGAGCTTCTGAAACAGATCAACAACGCCTGAGGCTAGAGGGGCTTCAGGTCCTACCACGGTCAGGTCAATTTGATACTTTTGCGCTGCTTTGGCCAGGGCTTCGATATCCCCGGCAGGGATATCCACATTTTCGGCAATTGCCGCAGTTCCGGCGTTCCCCGGAGCAACATAAATCTTACCCGCCTTTGGGCTTTGTTTGAGCTTCCACACCAGGGCATGCTCCCGAGCGCCATTCCCGATGACCATTACGTTCACAGTTCTACCTCCAGGAGTTCACCAGCCTTTGTCTTTGATATGCGAATACTTAAAAGCTCTGTAAAGAGCATTTCTATAGCAGTGTCGCCGTCTGGATACGTGGCGAATCCCATGGCTCCCAGGCTTCGGTTCATCGCTAGCGTTGAAGGGTATTTGCGTGATATCGGCCGCAGAATATTATAGATGCCGCTTCATTGACACCTGATAGTGGACGCCAATGGGAAAGCCCTACCCCTCTTTTAATCTTGAAGTCATGACGAGATCTGCCTGTTTCGTGATGTCTTCATATGGCGAGATAATTCGGGATCAGAGGCCTTCCTTCTTGAACTTGGCTGCCTGAGTAGAATCGAGCTTCTGGATCAGCTTGGTGAGCTCGGCAAAGTGCTCCTTCTCGTCGTCGCGGATGTGCTCCAGGATATGCCTGGCCTCTTCGTTATCCAGCGTATCAATATGGTCCTGGTATTGATTGATGGCCTGCAGTTCGCCTATAAGGTCCTCTCGGAGCATTTCCAGGTCTATTTCCTTTTCATCGAACTCGCCCATTTCCTCGTCACAGCAATGCATCGCTCTTCCTCCTTCTCATTCCCATTCAATTGTGGCTGGCGGCTTGGATGATATATCATACACCACCCGGTTTACACTGGGGACTTCGTTAACAATACGGTTGGAGATCTGCGCCAGCAGCTCCGGGGGAAGGTGGGCCCAGTCAGCGGTCATGGCATCTTCGCTGGTCACTGCTCTAATGGCGACCAGATAGCCGTAGGTTCTATGGTCGCCCATTACCCCGACGCTCCTGATGTTAGTGAGCACGGCAAAGCTCTGCCATAGCTGGCGGTAAAGGTTGGCCTTCTTGATTTCATTCATGACAATCCAATCGGCTGCTCTCAGCACCTCCAGCCGCTCCCGGGTAACCTCACCGATAATGCGCACTGACAACCCCGGACCCGGGAAGGGTTGTCGCCAGATGACATCTTCAGGCAGGCCCAGTGCCAGTCCCACCTTTCTTACCTCGTCTTTAAAGAGGTAGCGCAGGGGTTCAAGCAGCTTGAGGGCCATCTTGGCAGGCAGTCCCCCCACATTGTGATGGGACTTTATTCTGGCTGAAGCCTTCAGATCAGGAGTGGTGCTCTCAATGACATCAGGGTAAAGGGTTCCCTGGGCCAGGAAGTCCACCTTGCCTATCTTGGTGGCTTCCTCCTCGAAGACACGGATGAATTCCTCCCCCACTACATGGCGCTTTTGTTCAGGATCGGTCACCCCCTTCAGATGCTCCAGGAATCTATCTGTGGCATCCACATAAACGATGTTCATCTTCAGGTTCTTTCGAAAGGCGTTGATAGTCCGCTCCGCCTCTTCCCTGCGCAACAGGCCATTGTTGACAAAGATGCAGGTCAACTGGTCGCCTACTGCGTGGTGAATCAGGGTGGCGGCAACGGCGGAATCAACTCCTCCGGAGAGAGCGCAGATGACTTTCCCTGTGCCTACCTGTTGGGTGATCTTTTCGATACTTTCGGTGATGAAGCTCCTTGCTGTCCAGTTGCCCTGGCAGCCACAGACATTGTAGAGGAAGTTCTTCAAGACGGTTTTCCCATCTGGTGTATGGGCTACCTCGGGGTGAAATTGCAAACCAAAGAACCCCTGATCGTTGCCCATGATAGCAACAGGACAGTTGTCCGTGTAGGCGAGGGCAGTGAAGCCAGGTGGCATCTCCACGACCTGGTCGCCATGGCTCATCCATACCGGCATTGAGAAGGGTAGATAAGCGAGGAGGGGTGAATCTGCGCCCTGGTGCATGGTGGCGTGTCCATATTCCCGCTTTGTCTGCTGAACTACCTTCCCTCCCAGTTGCTGAGCCATAGCCTGCATGCCGTAGCAGATGCCCAGCACCGGCACCCCGCTCTCATAGACGTAGGATGGAGCCAGGGGCCCCCCTGGCTCATAGACACTCGCCGGGCCGCCGGAGAGGATGAAACCTTTGGGGTTCAGATGGGCGATGTTCTTCCAGGGTGTGTCATAGGGCACGATCTCGCAGTATACCTGGCACTCGCGGACGCGACGGGCAATGAGCATGCTGTACTGGGAACCGAAATCGAAGATGACCACAGCCTCGCGTTCGCCACCAGGGGCCGGGGCTTTCTGGGGGATGGGCTGTTCCCCCCCCTTCTTCTTGGCTATTTCGAGGTAGGTGGATACCTCAACATCGTCACTGGTAGCTACTCTATGGTCGACTGACATGTCTTTAGACCCGGGGATTTCTGAAGGGCTTCTCGAAGATCCTGCAGTGGTCACTTCGCTAGATTATACTAGGAGTACCTTGTCACCACAACCATCGTGGTCGGGATTGTTTAGTAACTGGGGAGTGCAGAGGGGCAGGGGCCCCTTTACTGGGGGCTTGGGGGTGTCCCCCACCTTCAAAAGTCCCCCAATAATGGGGGATATAGGGGGTTGAAAGATTTAATAAACAACCTCTCATAGTCTCTTCCATTTTGGTTTGCCGCAGCGTCTGGCCTGAAGTATACTGCTGTATTGTTTCCTTTAGTCTGGTTCGGCCGGCACAGGCCGGTCATCATCCATGAAAGAGAAAAACAATCCTCCGGTTGATGCTGAGAAGCAACCCCCCGCGGGACCTCCTGTAAGCGTGGCGGCCGAATCCGAAGGTTTTCATAATCTGAAAGGCTCGCAGGTATTCGTCACCCTGGGCGGGGTAATGCTGGCCATGTTTTTGAGCAGCCTGGACTCGACCATAGTGAGCACGGCCATGCCCCGCATCATAGCCGACCTGAAAGGCTTTGAACACTATACGTGGGTGAGCACAGCCTACCTGTTGACTTACACCGCGGTGATGCCCATTGTGGGCCGGCTCACGGACATGTACGGCCGGAAATGGTTCTACATCATAGGGATCATCATCTTCCTTCTGGGCTCGGCCCTCTGCGGCCTCAGCCATAGCATGACCCATCTGATCATCTGCCGCGGCTTTCAGGGGATTGGCGCCGGTGTCATGATGGCCAATGCTGCTATTGTTATTGGTGACCTGTTCCCCCCAAGTGAGCGCGGCAAGTACCAGGGATTAACTATGGCCGTCTTTGGGCTCGCAGCCATTGTCGGCCCCCTCCTGGGTGGCTTCATCACAGACCGTTTTTCCTGGCACTGGATCTTCTATATCAACCTTCCCCTGGGTATTCCAGTGATCGTTGCGTTCATCCGATTCTTCCCTAATATCCAGCCGGTGCGAGTTAAACATCAGCTTGACTACCTGGGGATGGCAGCGCTGGTACTCTGTGTTGCCCCACTTATCCTGGGGCTGTCCTGGGCGGGAGTGGAGTATGGATGGGTCTCGCCGCAGATTATTGGAATGCTGGCTATGTCAGCGGTGATGGTCGTCGTCTTTATAGTGGTAGAGTCCCGTGCTGCAGAACCCATCATGCCCCTGGGCGTGTTCCGCAACCGGGTGGTCAGCGTGTCGGTCATTGCCAGCTTTTGCATCGGCATGGGGCTGTTTGGCACGATCTTCCTTGTCCCCCTCTTCTTCCAGGGTGTCCTGGGCCAGTCGGCAACAAACAGTGGCATTATTCTAATGCCGATGATGCTGGGCTGGGTTGTAGCCAGCACCATATCGGGCCAGGCCCTCTCGCGTCTTGGGGGGCATTATCGCGTTCAAGCCCTCGTCGGGTTGGCCGTCATGGCGGTGGGGATGTTTCTGCTCTCTCGCATGACGGCAGATAGCAGCAGTGGCCAAGCCGTATTTGACATCGTCGTCATGGGCTTGGGGCTGGGCATTGCTCTGCCCTTATTAGTGATCGCGGTGCAGAACGCTGTGCCTTACCGCATCATGGGGGCTGCCACGGCTTCGGTGCAGTTCTTTCGATCTATTGGGCAGACTGTTGGTCTGGCCATCTTCGGCTCCATCATGGCCAGCCACTTCGCCTCCAATGTGGTACGGCTGACACAGAGTGATATTAAGGGAGTAATTGGCCCTGATGCACTTACTCGGTTGACCAGTCACCCTGAGGCTCTGATGGACTCCAACGCCATGACACAGCTTCGAGATATGTTCGGCCAGCAGGGTGCTGATATGGCCGAACGATTCGTACACGTGCTTAAAGAGTCCCTGGCAATGGCAATCAGCGATGTCTTTGTCGTTGGCACAGCAGCGCTGGCCGTAGCCTTTGCGGTGACGCTGTTTCTAAAAGAGGTTCCGCTGAGGCGTTCTCACAAGCCCGAGGAGCTGGGCTGAGGCTGTTTCCATGAATCCTTCACTCAGGCGATTATAGATACCCAATGAAAGTACTGTGTTTTCAGCCGCACAATGATGACTGCGCCATCGCTATTGGCGGCATAATGCAGAAAGTTTTGAAGCATGCAGGGGAGGTAACCTATGTTTACATTACCGACGGCCGCCATGGCAGCGATGTTATAACGCCCCAGGAATTGGTTGAAGTGAGAAGGGCAGAGGCGGGGGAGGAGAGGAGCTTGCTTGGTATTCAGCACTGCTTCGAACTGGGCGTGGAGGATGGATCAGTTGGCAGGTTACGTGGCGTGCGCCTGGAGTCCTTGAAGCAGGAGGTAGCGTCGATTCTTGCTGATAGCAAAGCCGATCTGATCTTTGTGCCGACAAAAAGCGATATGCATCCCGATCACAGGGCAACCCATGACCTGGTTCTGGAAGTGGTGGAGAGGATGCAGCCCAGTCCCATGGTGGCCAGGTATTTCGTGTGGCTATTCCCTGACTTTTACAGCAAGTTACCGGATGTTGCCGATCGGGTTCTTATGGTTGGCATCGACCATGAGATGGCTGCTAAGATGGCCGCCATCAGGGTGCACCAGTCGCAGGTCACCAGGGGTGCCTTTGATTCAATGGTGCAGATGCTCAATGCCTACCTCGCCTATGCCTTTAGAGCACCTGCCACCATAGGCTCTCGCTATGTAGAAATAGTGGGCTTGTTCGGCTCCAGTAAATATCCCCGTGTGACTGGGGAGCTTCTCCAGGTTCTCGATCCCTGTGCCGACATCACCAACATCCTGCATGGCAGGCCTTCTCAAGATATCAGGGCTCAGCTTCAGTGACATCCCCTGATTTTTGTATCGACAGGATTTGTTGCCATGAGATGGACTATAATGTATTTTCATGGCGTTTGGACGACTTCATGGTCGACGTTTTGGGAGTAACTATGAAGAACCATGAAGGCAAACTGGGGAAGAATTGGAAAGACAATAGTGAAAAGGTTTGACATCATTGACCACACTGCGGATACCGGCATTGTGGCCTACGGGACGGATCTGAAGGAAGCCTTTGCCAATGCAGCCTATGCCATGTTTTCACTGATAGCCGACCTGGAGTGTGTAAAGGAGGAGACCTGCCGGACGATAGCGGTGGAGGCCACGGATCGTGAAAGCCTGGTGGTAGCATGGCTGAATGAGCTCCTTTACCTGTTTGATGTAGAGAGGATTGTCTTCAAAAGGTTCGATATTACGGAACTGGCTGACACCAGTCTCAAGGCCGGGGGCTATGGTGAGGAGATAGATGCATCGCGCCATGGCTTAGGGGTGGGGGTGAAGGCGGCCACCTATCATATGCTCAGAGTGACGAAGGGCAGTGGTTACTACAGTATTCGGGTGATTTTTGACGTGTAGAAGGTGAAGGCTATGGCACGCTGGGATGGACCGTTAAACAGGATCGACGACTACCGCTGGGAGATTCCGAAGAACTACAAACCGGGGATGCGGGTCCCCGGGCTGATCTATGCCAGCGAAGAGATGCTGGAAAGCATTCGGGAGGAGCAGGCTGCGGAGCAGGTGGTCAATGTGGCTTTCCTGCCTGGTATTGTGGGGCACTCACTGGCAATGCCTGACATCCACTGGGGCTATGGCTTCCCTATCGGCGGTGTGGCGGCTACCAGGGTGGAGGATGGGGTGGTCTCCCCCGGCGGCGTTGGATATGACATCAACTGTGGGGTGAGGCTCTTGCGCACCAACCTGAGTGAATCAGAGGTACGGCCCAAGATGGAGAAACTGCTTTTGGAGCTTTTTCATGACATCCCTTCGGGGCTTGGCTCCACAGGCAAAGTAAAGGTCGGCAAGAAGGAACTGGATGAAATTTTGACCGGGGGCGCTCGCTGGGCGGTGAAGCGGGGATTCGGTACGCAGGAAGACCTGGAGGTGAGTGAAGAAGGGGGCTGTCTCAAGGGTGCAGATCCGGACAAGGTCAGCAGCAAGGCCAAGGAGCGTGGTTTGCCTCAATCAGGGACTCTCGGCTCTGGAAACCATTTCCTCGAAGTCCAGGTGGTGGGCGAGATATATGAGCCAGCTACGGCTCGCGGCATGGGTATTGAGGAAGCAGGGCAGGTTCTGTTTCTGGTGCATACAGGAAGCCGTGGGCTTGGGCATCAGGTCTGCGGTGATTACGTGAGCATTCTGCGGGAAGCGATGCAAAGGTATGACATTGACGTTCCCGATCGAGAGCTGGCCTGTGCTCCGGTGAAGTCGGCCGAGGGACGGGATTATCTGGCAGCTATGGCATGTGCTGCCAATTATGCCTGGGCTAACCGGCAGTGCATTACTCACTGGGCCAGAGAGTGTTTTATGAAGGTATTTAGCAAAAGCCCGCGGCAGATCGGACTGGAGATGGTCTATGACGTGGCACATAATATCGCCAAGATCGAAAGCTATGAGGTGGAGGGGAAGAAGCTCAGCCTCTGTGTACATCGCAAAGGGGCTACCAGGGCTTTCCCACCCGGCCACCTTGGCATTCCTGCCAGGTATAAAGAGATAGGACAGCCGGTGCTTATTCCCGGGGATATGGGCCGCTACTCCTTTGTGGCTGTAGGAGCTCCGGGTGCGATAAAAGACTCCTTTGGCTCTGTCTGCCATGGTGCGGGGAGGACAATGAGCCGCCATGCTGCCAGGAAGGGTGTGCGGGATGCGGATGTGGCTAGAGAGATGGCTGCAAGAGGGATTCTGGTCATGGCAGCGAGCAGGGGGGGGTTGGCAGAGGAAGCCTCAGAAGCATATAAGGATGTAGCCGGGGTGGTAGAAATATGCCACCGGGCGGGGCTATGCCGAAAAGTGGCCAAAACGTACCCTATAGGAGTGGTTAAGGGCTAGCCCTCTATCCTGAAAGCAGATAATACCTGAGCCTGCACTGCCAGGAGTCACGTTTCTCAGGCAATGCGACTATTCGAGTGGCCTGGAGGCTTGGTCACTCGCAGAGGCACTGAGCCTCTTTTGTCCTCCAATGAGTTAAGGGAACAGTCTTTAGCTACAGAGTGGCTGTTTCTTCAGGCTACTGTCGATTGCTCTGACGAACCTTGGTGTAGCACTCGTTGCAATAGACTGGTCTCTCTGATCGAGGTTGGAAGGGCACCTGGGTTTCCTTCCCACACTGGGCGCATACTGCGGGAAACATCTGCCTGGGCCCGCCGTAATTGCCATCTCCCTGACGCTGCGATTTCCTTGCCTGACGGCAGGTTGGGCAACGCTTCGGTTCGTTGGTGTACCCCTTCGATTCGTAGAACTCCTGTTCGGATGCGGTGAAGGAGAAGTTAGCGCTGCATTCCGCACACTGAAGTTGCTTGTCTACGTAACCCATTAGATGGCCTCCTCTTGAATAGTATCCCGGCTAGAGTTCGGTCATCCAATGCCGTTAGTGAATCCTGAAAGATATTCGACATAAGCCTGATAACCTGAACTTCAACCTTGGTTGGGAATATACAGCAAAAGGGTAACCGTTTGCAACTGGTGGTTTGGATGGTAGGATAGGCTACTCAGGCCCTGATTGAAATGTTGATTTTCTCGGGAAAGCAGGATATAAACATTCCTTATATTTGAACCAACTGTTGGTTCCGTTTATGGTTTCAGCAGAGGGGAGTTATTGACACATGCTGGAGTTGATATTATGGGTGATTGGGATAACGAGCTTCACCCTTTTCGGGTCCTGGTATGCCAGGAAATTTGAGAGGCCCGATGCACTTATAGCCCTTTATGTAGTATTCGTTGCTGTCAGCCAGATCACTGCTGCCAAGATAGCCCAGTATGACCTCGGATTCATCACTGTTGAAGCCCCCGCTGCGGTACTGGTTTACTCTGTCACCTATCTCTTTACTGATATTGTGAATGAGAGGTTTGGCCGCAAGGAAGTCCATAAGATGATCATCATCGCCTTTGTCACCCAGGTAGCCATGGTCTTCTTCCTCTGGCTGGCCACCAGGTTGGCACCAGCACCTTTCTGGGATAAACAGCAGGACTGGGAGGCGATAGTAAGCCTGATCCCCCGGATCACCATGGCATCGTGGGTGGCTTTCCTGGTGAGCGAGAATCTTGACGCCTGGATATACGACGTATTCAGAAAGATGACCAAAGGCAAGCATCTCTGGATGCGGAATGCCTTCAGCTCAATCCCTGCCCTGACGGTGGATACGTTTCTCTTTATTACTTTGGCCTTCGCCGGAACAATGCCCCTCTTGGTTTTGATAAAGGGGCAACTCCTTACCAAGTGGCTGGTCGGTCTGATAAATATACCGTTTATGTATCTCAACAGGTGGCTGATCTTCGGGCCTTCCCGACGGGATGCTCCTCGGTGAGGGGTGCGCTGGCTGTCTGGCCGTGGGGTGGCGAGTTTGGATATTATCCACAGTTTCCCTTACAATTATAGTTTAATGTATTTTTTGGCGGTCATGTTCCGATCTCGTCCATCATCCCAGTGCAAACTGATAGAGTGATTGTTGTAGGTGTAGTTAAGAATGGGTATATTGATCACCGATACCACGCTTCGTGATGCGCACCAGTCGCTGATAGCTACGCGAATGCGCACCAGGGATATGCTTCCCATAGCCGAGAAGCTCGATAAGGTGGGCTTCTTCTCCCTCGAGGTATGGGGCGGGGCTACATTTGATTCCTGCATCAGGTTCCTGAATGAAGACCCCTGGGAGCGCCTGAGAGCGTTACGGGCAGCGATAAAGAATACACGCCTGCAGATGCTGCTTCGGGGGCAGAACCTTGTTGGCTACCGCCATTACCCTGATGATGTGGTACGGGAGTTCGTTCGCCTCTCAGTGAAAAATGGCATTGATGTCTTCCGCGTATTTGATGCCCTCAACGACATAAGGAATCTGGAATTTGCCATAAAAGTGGCGAAAGAGTATAAGGCGCATGTTCAGGGCACTATCTGCTATACCATCAGCCCGGTGCACACTGTGAAAGGCTTTGCCGATATGGCAGAAAAGCTGGAGCACCTGGGTTGTGACTCCATCTGCATAAAGGATATGGCCGGGCTGATTGCGCCGGCGGCGTCTGGCGAGCTGGTCAGGGCCATCAAGACCCGAGTGAAGGTTCCTGTTGACCTCCACTCGCACTGCTCCAGTGGGATGGCGCCTCTGAGTTACCATGCTGCGGCCCTGGCCGGTGTTGATATTTTGGATACTGCTTTCTCCGCTTTCGGCTGGGGAACGTCTCAACCAACCACCGAAAGTGTGGTCGCTGCTCTCAAAGATACTCCTTATGACACCGGGTTGGACCTCGGTTTACTCTACGATATAGGTGAGTATTTCGCTGCCGTAGGCGCAAAGTACAAGGCTTTGTTTACCGGTGAGGCAACTCGTCCCAATCTCAACGTCCTCCTCCATCAAATACCGGGAGGAATGCTTTCCAGCCTGGTGAGCCAGCTCAGTGAGCAGAACGCTCTGGACAGATTCGATGATGTCCTGAAAGAGGTTCCGCATGTGCGGGCCGATCTTGGTTACCCCCCGCTGGTAACCCCCACAAGCCAACTGGTGGGGATACAGGCGGTATTGAATGTGCTGGCAGGTCGGCGCTACAGTAAAGTGACTCAGGAGGTCAAGAATTATCTCCTCGGCCAATATGGCAGACCGCCAGGTAAGGTGAATGCTGAGGTGAGGAAAGCGGTCACAGGTGATGAGAAGCCCATCAGTGTTCGCCCTGCCGACCTCCTGGAGCCTGAGTTGGAGAAGTTGCAGCAGGAGGGGCGCAAGCTGGGTATCCTCAGGCAGGAGGAGGATCTGGTTACCTATGCCCTCTATCCTCAGGTAGCGGTCAAGTTCCTGCGCGGTGAACTAAGTGAGGAGACGTTGCTGACTGTGCCTGCGCGAAGCAAGGTTCCGAACGTTCTGGACATTCCTTCGGAGTTCAGTGTGGAGGTGGATGGCGAGACCTTCACCGTCAGGATAACCCCTGTGCTCAATGGTAATGGTGGGGTACGGGTGGGGAAGGCAGAACCATCACAAAGACCGTCTCGGGATGCTGTGATCTGCCCAATGCCTGGGATGATAGTCGCCGTGAAGGTCAAGGTCGGGGATAAGGTGAGAGAGGGTGATGTGGTAGCGGTGCTTGAAGCCATGAAAATGCAGAATGAGATACATTGCCCTCACAGCGGGGTGGTGAAGCAGGTTATGGTTCATGATGGTGATCTGGTGAAATTCAACGCTGTTCTGATGGTAGTGGAGAGGGATGGGAAATAAGGTTCTGGTAGCCAATCGTGGTGAGATAGCCATTCGTGTGATGCGCGCTTGCCGCGAGTTGGGTATCAGGTCGGTTGCCGTGTACTCTGCAGCGGACAGCGAGGCACTCTTTGCCAAGTATGCCGACGAGGCGTATCCCTTAGGTGCAGCTCCGGCGACGCAGAGCTACCTCAATATTGAGAAGATCATTGAAGTGGCCAAACAATGTGGTGCTGATGCCATTCACCCTGGCTATGGATTCCTGGCTGAGAACCCTCGCTTTGCCGCTGCCTGTGAGAGGGAGGGGATAAAGTTCATTGGGCCGTCGAGTAAGGTGATTGAACTTATGGGCGATAAGGTGGCGGCGCGGCGGGAGATGCGAAGGGCTGGTATACCTGTAGTGCCGGGTATTGATGAGAACATCTCTGACCCTGACGAGGCGGGAGCGGCAGCAAAGGAGCTTGGCTACCCCATATTAGTCAAGCCGTCTGGTGGTGGAGGCGGAATCGGGATGATTATTGCCAATAACGAAGAAGAGCTTCATGGAGCGCTGGAATCAGCCCGGAGGATTGCCGCCAATACGTTCGGTATAGCCAGCGTTTACATGGAGAGATACATACCGCATGCCCGTCACATAGAGGTTCAGATATTGGGAGACTCCCAGGGCAATATCATACATCTGGGTGAAAGAGAGTGCTCGATACAGCGGCGGCATCAGAAGCTGATCGAAGAATCCCCTTCACCGGCGCTGACCCCTCAACTGCGTCGAAAGATGACTGCGACGGCGGTGAAAGCCGCCAGGTGGGTCAACTATGAGGGTGCCGGAACTATCGAGTTCATTTTCTCTAATGGGAAGTACTACTTCCTGGAGGCCAATACCAGAATTCAGGTGGAGCACGCTGTGACCGAGATGGTGACTGGCATTGATATTGTGAAAGAGCAGGTTAAGATAGGGTTGGGATCACCCCTGAGCATCAACCAGAAGGATGTTCGTGCCAATGGGTGGGCTATAGAGTGCCGTATCAATGCTGAGGACCCCTTCAACAACTTCGCCCCGACTCCGAGTAAGCTGAGGGGATACCGCTCTCCTGGTGGCATCGGAGTCCGTGTGGACAGCGGAGTCCATACCGGCTATGAGATACCTCCTTTTTACGATCCGATGATATCGAAGCTGATCGTGTGGGGCAGGACCCGCGAGGAAGCTATTCTCAGAATGCGGCGGGCGCTCTATGAGTACATTATCGTCGGCCCGAAAACGAACATACCCTTCCATAAAGCAGTGATGGAGAACCCACGTTTTGTAAAGGGCGAATTGGAGACGCGTTTCATTGATCTGGAGACTGACCTGATTGACGATATGAAGAAGATTGCGGATCGCGAGCGGCCTCTGGTCGAAAAGCTATCCCAGGTATTTGACGAGAGGAAGAAGGCGGCGGTGGCCGGCGCCCTGGCCGTCGTGACGCAGATGATCCAAAATTCTATTGAGAAGCAGCGGCAGTAATCCCCGGGTGTTGCATCCCTCCAGTATGCAAGCTCCTCCGTACCTCATGGCATTGTCACGAAAATACCGAAAATTTTCATCCTCATTGGTGCCGATAGCAATCGACATGGGAGATTCCCAATGTCATTCCCGCGCAAGCGGGAATCCAGGACCCACTCCGCTGTGGGTGATATGTTACCATGACATTTATGCGGCTTGTCACCCTGAGCGAAGGCGAAGGGTCTCCTCACACTGTAGGGATAGGTCTTTAGACCTGTCCGTTACTTTTGCAGGAAGTTGACGTAGTCCACTGGCACTGAGTATGCTTGTTATCGTTTGATCGTGGCATTGCAGCTAATAGCGAATCGAAGGAGGTAGCCACAAGTGCAGTACAAGAACATCGTCCTGGAGAAAGAAAAACATGTTGTCACCCTGATGTTCAATCGCCCTGAGAAAATGAACACCATTTCGATGGAGATGAGGGAAGAGATAGTCGAGGCGTTCAATGAGGTGAATGCGGATGATGATGCCCGCGTGTTCGTTCTCACCGGTGCCGGAGAGCGCGCCTTCTGTGCTGGTGTCGATGTCGGGGTGATGTCGGCCCGCATTGCTGGGCAGGTGGAGGAGACGAACCGCCGTAAGCTCACCCAGCGAATAGGGTGGCACATACCGCGGTTGAGGGAGATGCGAACGCCGACCATAGCGGCTGTCAATGGTGTGGCTGCAGGCATGGGCGTATCTTTCATAACGGCGTGCGACATCAGGATAGCCTCGGACAAATCCCGGTTTACCTGTGCCTGGGTGAACAGAGGGTTGGTTCCTGACGGCGGGGTGACCTATCTTCTGCCTCAGATAGTGGGCATAGAGAAGGCCCTGGAGCTCTTCTATACCGGGGACATTATTGATGCCCCGGAAGCCCTGCGAATTGGCCTGGTGGGCCGTGTTGTTCCTCAGGCTGATCTGATGAAGGTGGTCAAAGAGCTGGCTGAAAGGATAGCTGCCGGGCCGCCCATTGCCCATGAAATGGCGAAGTACGGAGTGTATAGAGGACTGGAGAGTGACATTAAAGGTACCCTCGACTTTGAAAGCTATGCCGTGAAGGTGTGTACGGCCACCGAAGATTTCAAAGAGGGAGTGAAGTCCTTCGTCGAGAAGCGAAAGCCTGAGTTCAAAGGACGCTAGCCAGAGTACTGCGCTGGATATTCATTAAGAGTGGCGGGATGTATTCCCGCCACTCTTTGTTATTTTCAGCTAACCAGCTAACCAAGGATTAGAACTACTCCGGTTTGCCTGAGTAGGAGTCTTCCAGGGCACGTTGAAAGATCAAGCCCTTTGTATCCAAGTTGAGGTTGGGGTTGATATAATGTCGCAGAGGATTCTGACTCGGTGGTGGCCAGGGAAGGCGAAGGAGGAATTATGCGGGACTACGTCAAACAGTGCATGACAGACTACCTGGAATCGGGCTGGAGAAATGCTATGCGGTACGAACGAGACAAGAAGGCTGTGCGACGTGGGACAAAAGCCTTGCTCGAACTGACTACTGAAAAGGGGTGTGGAGCCTGGGTCTCTGGCAAAGAGATCAGGGCTCGGGC
>JAPLHP010000072.1 GCA_026389585.1 Chloroflexota bacterium
GCCACTATAGATTTCGGGAAGGGTCACTCCACAGTGGTATGCGGCGCACCCAATATCCAGGCCGGCAATAAGGTGCCCTTTGCGCAGATAGGAGCCCAGCTTATCGACGGCCATACGGGAGAACTCTTTCAACTTAAGCCAGCCATGATAAGAGGCACAGCCTCTGAAGGTATGGCCTGCTCTGAGAAAGAACTGGGTATCTCTGACAGCCACGAAGGCGTCCTGATACTCCCGCCGGAGGCACCGCTGGGTATTCCACTGGCTGACTACCTCGGCGACGCTATCCTGGATCTGGAGATCACCCCAAACCGCCCTGACTGCCTTTCAGTGATAGGTATAGCCAGGGAGGTGGCTGCTTTCATCAAGCAGGAGATAAAGCTTCCACCCACCGAGTACACCGAGGAAGGGCCGGCCATAGGGCAGCTCGTCTCGGTGGAGATTATCGATGCTGACCTGTGCCGCCGTTACTGCGCCAGTCTGATTGAAGATGTCAGGGTAGCCCCCTCACCACCCTGGATGCAGCAGAGACTGATTGCCTGCGGTATGCGGCCGATAAATAACATTGTGGATATCACCAACTATGTCATGCTGGAGTATGGGCAGCCGCTTCACGCCTTTGACTTCCGTCAAATCGGAGAGAAAAAGATAGTAGTCCGCCGCGCTTCACAAGGAGAAAAGTTGACCAGCCTTGACGGCGTGGATCGCGTCCTTAACCCGGACACACTGGTTATCGCTGACAGCCAGATCCCTGTAGCCATTGCCGGTGTGATGGGTGGCGCTGACAGCGAGGTTATCGATATAACTAAATCAGTGTTGCTGGAATCAGCGAATTTTCATCCCATAAGCATCCGACGCACCTCGGTAAACTTGAAACTGCGCAGTGAGGCCTCTATCCGGTTCGAAAGAGGGATCAGCCCTGAACTCACCCTGCCAGCATTGAAGCGAGCCACTCAACTAATAGTGGAGTTGGCCGGTGGGAAAGCCGCCAGGGGCATCATCGATGTTTACCCCGGCAAAAAAGAGAGAGAGCCAATCGTATTCCATACTTCCTGGGTGAAACGCCTATTGGGTATAGAATTGAAGCGTGAACAAATCATCGAGATACTCACATCACTCGGGTTCCAGTGTCAATCAGTAGACTCATTGGAACAAATGGAAATAGCCGTGCCTTACTGGCGCATGGACGTGAACAGGGCCGCTGACATAGTTGAGGAACTGGCCCGTATCATTGGCTATGACTCCATCCCCACCACTACACTCAGCAGCCAGTTGCCCAGGCAACAGCCCACCCCCACGCTCACCTTCAGGGAAGACCTGCGGGATATGCTGGTGGGTTGTGGATTTCAGGAAGCGATTACGTATTCACTGACCAGCCATGACAGGCTAGCCAGGATAACCTCTGTGGGACAACCTGTAAAAGTGGCCAATCCTTTGAGTATAGAGCAGGAGTATCTCCGTACCAGCCTGCGCCCCGGACTTCTGGGGATTCTTGCAGAGAACCAGAAACACGAAGATGGCAGCCTCAGATTCTTCGAGATTGGCAAGGTATTCTTTGCCAGAGGAAGCGATCTGCCTGAGGAAAGGGAAATCCTGGCTGGAGTGCTGAGCGGTCCCCGCAGTGAACCCTCGTGGCTCGGTGAAAAGGGACAGCTTGATTTATTTGATGCGAAGGGAGTGGTGGAGGCCGTACTGAAGAGATTAGGAGCGGAGGCAGATTTTGAGGCAAGTACTGAGGCAAGTTTCCACCCCGGCAGAATAGCGAAAATCCTGATCGATCATACTGCAGTAGGGATTGTTGGAGAAGTGCACCCCGGAGTGGCCGGGAGCTTTGACCTCCTTCCCCAGCCGGTAGCCATCTTCGAACTTGATATAGACAGATTACTCTCCTGCAACAAACTAAGGGGCAAATACAGTCCTCTGTCCCGCTTCCCGCGATCTGTGAGAGATCTTGCCATAGTAGTAGATGTAGCAGTGCCCGCCAGGAAGGTAGAGGAGATCATCCGTGGCCGTGGCTTACCACTGGTGAGCCACATTACTCTCTTTGACCTCTACACCGGAAAACAGGTGCCTCCGGGCAAGAAATCATTGGCTTTCAGGATAGACTACCAATCATCCACCCATACTCTAACCGACGAAGAGATGGAAGTTGTAGAGAAGGACATCCTCTCTAAACTCACCCGGGAAGTGGGAGCTACCCTGCGCGCCTGATCTTAACCTGCTTCGAGTGCAGACTGGCAATTACTGCGGTTTTTTGGCACCCTCTGGTTTCTTTTCTTCGCTGACACGCAATTGACGCAGCCACCTGGCAGATTTGACTTCCTGATCAAGGACGCAGGCAATGTAGCCGTGCATCAACTCCTCAGTTTCCTTCGCCAGGTTTGCCTTAAGATTCAACCTCTTTATTGCCGGATAATCATTCTGGCTGAAGAAACGCAGTAGCTTGATGACGTCTGGAGAAATAGCCCGACTGAAGCGGTCAGCCGCCCCACAATCAGAGCACAACACCCCACCGGCAGGCGCACTGAAGAAATTTGGTGTTGCCTTTAAGCTGTGTCTGCAGGAAACACACTTCCAAAGCTCCGGAAGGTAACCGGAGCAGGCCACCGAGCGAAGTTCGAAATAACGGAGGACCAGGTTTGGGTCAACACCACCGGAAAGCGATCGCAGCGCGTTCAAGAGAAGCAGGAAAAGGGGCCGGTTTTCAGCGCCTTCAGCACCGAGCCGATCGGTCAACTCAGCCGCATACAGACCATAAGACAGGAGCCACAGGTCAGATCTCAGAGACATAAAGGCGTCCACGGTCTGGCATCCGGAAACAATGTCCAGATCCCGTCCTTCAGCCAGCATCATTGAGCAGTGTGTCAGCGGTTCCACGTGACCGGCCAGCCTGCTCTTGGGCCGCTTCACTCCCCTGGCAACAGCTCTCAGTTTGCCCAGGAATGGCGTATATACTATGAGCACCGCATCAGCCTCTCCTATGTAGGAATGCTTCAATACGATACCCTCGGTCTTGTACAGTCCTGGCATGGCTACATTCTAGCATCACTAGCTGACGGGAGATAACTGCCACTGATCAAATGCCGGTGAGGAACAGCGGTGATCATACGATTGCACTTACCCCTGCCAAGACACGTGAGGACTTATTGTTTTTCCGCTATTACCAGCATTTCAAAATCTTCGGTTGATAATTTATCGTTTCGACTGAAAGCGCCAAGCTTCGCACCGTAAATATCAACAGTTCTAAAATTTAGTGTTCTTAATAGCCAGGTTATTTCGGATGGCACATAATACCTTTCATTGCATTGCAGTTCCTTTTTGTTCCCAAGATCATCTTCAACATCTAAGGTGCTATGCTCTCGGAAAGTCATCAGATCAAATGAAAGACTGCCGCATTTCGCATTCCCTTCTTTTGTTTCTGAATCAAGGAAATCTTTGACGGAATGAAACAGAGGAAACAAACCATTCAAGGTAGTAAATACCAATTTCCCTTTTGGTTTTAAGGCATTGGCGGCATTTTGGAGAATTTGAAAATTCATTTCGTCGGTTTCCATCAACGGGAATGCGCCTTCACATAGCATGATGACCAAATCAAATTCATGCAAAAAAGGAAGGTTCCTTGCGTCATGTTTCTGAAAAACAATTTGCAGCTTCTGTTCAGATGCTTTTTCTTTTGCCCGTTTCAAAAGCGATTCTGATAAATCAATTCCAACAACGATATATCCTCTCTTGGCTAATTCAATTGAATGTCTGCCGGTGCCGCATCCTATATCTAGAATTCTTGTTGCTTTGTCATATTCGATTTCTTTTTCAATAAAGTCACACTCTCCAACAGTCCCTTGAGCAAAACTTTCGTTATCGTATTTCTTTCCGTAGTTTACAAACAACTCTTCATACCATTGTTTCATATTGTTTTGTCCTCCTGTTCAAAAATACTTCTCAATGCCACCAAACCCAAATTGCTTGTTCTTCCCGGTCATCTCGATGAAGTACCTCAGGCGCTTCTTGAACTCCTGGGGCCTGTTGCGGGCTCCGTCTATAAACGCAATGCGGATCCGTATGTACGGTTGCGAGAATCCTTGAAAGTTCTCCCAAGCCTCCTTGTTTGCCTTGATAGCATCGAGGACGTCCGGCGGTATCTCAAACTGCTCTCCCACAAGATCCCCCAGGGTTGACAACACTTCATCGACGACTTTGCCCTCCTTGATAAGTCCCTTAAGCCGTTCCTTATTCGCTTGTGAGTACGGGGTCTTGGGATTTCTCAAAGAGAACCTTTGGGCGAATCTAGCCTCATCAATGCGCCTAACAGTGCTATCGATCCAACCAAAGCAGAGCGCTTCTTCAACTGCGTCGTTGTAAGGAATGCGCGGCTCTCCAGTATGCTTCTTGTAGTACACAAGCCACACTTCTTTCTCCAGCTTATAGTGCTTCTTGAGCCAATCGCGCCATTCCCTGGCATTTGTCACATACAAAAGTCTGGCCTCGTCTAAGCTGCCTTTCATAGAGCATCCAGTCATCTAGCGAAAATAGCGGTTCAGCGTGCAGGCGACCCAACGCTCAGCTTAACCGGCTGGCTTCGGAGCACCAGCGGAGAAGCCAGTCCGTGTTGAAGCCGTTGTTAGGAGTTCTAGAAGACAGGCTGTTCGTCTAACTTGGACTGGACCACCTGAAACCCATAGCCATACCTATTCACAACTGCACCGACTAGTTCGGCAAACCACTCCGGGGCGCTTGGCGCTACAAAAAACGCGCTCCACCATTTTCTCAATGGCCACTCTGATCTTTACCCCGTGAGCGATAGTGCCCTTGTCAAAGTCCATTCCATTCTCAGGGCTGGGCCATCTCGCAACCAACGCCCTAACCTCTCGCTCATGCTCAAAGCTCCTTCGCTTGTGCACGAACGGAGTCAACGCGTTTCCGGCGTCGATCCACTCGGTGTCGTAATCGATGTAGTTGACCACTCCGAGGAAGATTCTCTCGTCGTCAATGAGGGATTCCCTTAGCTTTGAATAAGTGGACTGAATTGAGACACCTTCGTCGCTCTTTAGGTATAGCTTCCACATGGCCGCAGACTCATGTTCATTCATGTGCCAGCAGTTAATCGCGTTGCATCGAGCCCACTTTCGCGAGTGCTCTCCCAGCATCGCCATCGCCCTCAGAAAATTCTCCCGGGCTTCCGGCGAAACAATGTCAGGAACTTGTTGGCGAGCAGCGACATTTATCTTTGGCCACGAACCCTCGAAGGGGTCACCGACCTTGTCGGTTCTAGCAAAGTAGAGCTGACGCGAGTCGAGTAGGGAAACAAGCTTAGTGAAATCCATATACCGCCACACTTTCGCATGCTCGTTAGATGGCTGAGTGAACACTGGATGGGCTTCGTACATATCCTCTTCTCTTACTACATAACAATAATTAGACTGATCCGTATAAGATGCGGAGTTCTGATTTCCTGTCAGTATAACAGGCCGTGGGATTTCTTGCCGAAGGCGTGTTAACCCCTTTGCATTCAATTGCCTGCTGCTAACTGACGGGAGATAATGGAGACACTGTTCACTTGGAGATCGGTATCATATGCCTGTGTTATAATATCGCAGTTGATCATAGTGGTGCTCTGCAAGGCAAGCAGAGCATATTCCGGATTGGCCGGACCGGTTAATGAGAGCATCCAGAACCACACTCGGTGAATTGATGGAAAGGAGAGAGCAAGAATGGTGAAAGAGTTCAAGGAATTCATCATGCGGGGCAACGTGATGGACATGGCCGTTGGCATCATCATCGGCGCTGCCTTCGGGGCCATTATCTCATCCCTGGTGAAGGATATCATCATGCCGCCCATAGGCCTTCTGCTGGGCAACGTCGATTTCGCTAATCTCTTTGCGGTCATTAAAGAGGGAACGATTGCAGTCGGGCCATACGATACGCTCAAGCAGGCCCAGGAGGGCGGTGCGGTTACCATCAACTACGGCGTGTTCATAAACTACGTCATTACTTTCCTCATCGTTGCTTTTGTGATATTCCTTATGATCCGCTACATAAACAGAATGCGCCGAGCGGCGGAAAAGCCAAAGGCAGCAGGAGTGCCAACCACAAAAGAATGCCCTTACTGTCTCTCCACCATCCCCATCAAGGCTACCCGTTGCGCTCACTGTACTTCAGAGCTGAAGCCTGCATAGGGCACTGACGGCAGCACTGATCAGAATGAAGTATTGTGTGCCAACCTGCTTGAGTAGCTTGGCGCTTAAGGCCATATATACAGTAAACCGGGAAGATAATATCACTGGAGTGGACAACTCCTTGTGGTTATGACACGCGCCCGATTCTCTGCGACTCCTCTGTTATTATCCTCTGCCTCACCTGATAAGAAGTTGTGACACCAACAGTATCCCATGAGACACTTCCGTGACGTGATCCCCCTAGACTCTACTTAGATGAGAAGTGATGGCAAGAGATTTGACTCTGTCGTCTGTTGTGCGTATGGATGTGTGGTATGCTATGCTATATTCCAGTGTGTGTTTACTTCATCCACCAAACCCGGCCAGGGGATAGGGGGGGCTTTCTCCAAAGCCGCTTCCTGTTGTCTGAAGATTATCTACTCCCCTTTTCACCCATAAGAACAAGGTGTACACCCCATCAGAGTCTCAGGATTCCAAAGCTATCCCTCGAGGAGAGCAATATATGATTAGCAACGCTCCGAGCCCAGTATTACCAAGGCGCATCGGAAGACTAAATGAGCTTGCTCATAACCTGTGGTGGAGTTGGCATCCCCAGGCACGTGATCTTTTTCGAATCCTGGACTATCCAGTATGGAAACTCGGTGGACACAACCCTGTCAAATTGCTGCACGAGATAAGCCCGGTTAAGCTGCAAGCGGCCAGCATCGATCCAGCATTTCTTACTCTCTACGACACTGTAATGGCAGCCTTCGATACTGATATGGTAGCAGACAACACTTGGTATGCTGCAAGGCACCGTAACGAATTGACTGGGCCCATTGCCTATTTTTCGGCGGAGTTTGCCATACACAACTCCCTGCCTCTGTATGCCGGCGGGCTGGGGATCCTGGCTGGCGATATTTGTAAGGAATCCAGTGACCTGGGTCTGCCACTGATAGGGGTGGGATTGATGTACCCTCAGGGGTATTTCCATCAGCGCATATCTGCTGACGGCTGGCAGGAGGAAATATACACCCAGTTAGATTTCGATGAGGCTCCCGTCACCCAGATATTCTCTTCCAGCGGGCATACAACCCTGGCACAGGTTCAGTTGGACAAGAGAGCTGTTTCTATCGCAGTCTGGCAGGTCCTGGTAGGCCAGACAACCCTCTATTTGCTCGACACCAATACTGAAGAGAACACCCCGGAGGATCGGCAACTGTCTGCCCGCCTCTACACCGCCGACCGAGAGGTGCGCATTCAACAGGAAATCCTCCTGGGTATTGGCGGAGTGCGTGTTCTGCGGGCGCTCGGCATTCAGCCCGCTGTCTGGCATGCCAACGAAGGCCACACAGCCTTCATGATGCTGGAACGCATCAGAGAGGAAGTGGGGGAAGGCACCCCTCTTGCCGAAGCCATCCATAAAATAAAGGCAGTCACTGTTTTCACCACCCACACGCCAGTGCCGGCCGGTCACGACGTTTTCTCCGTTGGGCTAATGGCTAAATACTTCAGCAATTACTTTGACTCGTCGCAGATTGATCGTGATGCCATTCTTGAGCTGGGGCAAGAGAATGGCCACCACGATGGAGTCTTCAACATGACGGCATTTGCCCTCGCCACTGCTGATCGCTGTAACGCAGTCAGTAAGCTTCATGGCATGGTGGCGCGGAAGATGTGGCACGAGACATGGCCTGAACTCCCAGAGGACGAGGTGCCCATCTTACATGTGACCAATGGAATCCACGTGCCCACCTGGATTGCCCCCGAAATGGGCAAGCTGTACGAGAAGTATCTGGGCCAAGACTGGATGAAATGGCATGATGACCCACACCTTTGGGAGCATATTATTGACATCCCGGACCACGAAATCTGGAAAGTCCGCAAGCAACTCAAGTCCAAGCTTCTGACTCTCATCCTCGAGTTTGCCCAGAGAGGTTGGGGCAATGGTGAACTGGAGCCCAAACAAATCATGGCAATGGGGGCCTTGCTCCACCCGGAAGTGCTGACCATTGGATTCGTCCGGCGTTTCGCAGGGTATAAGCGACCGGCGCTGATCTTCCAGGACATCGAGCGCCTCAAGCGGCTCACCAATGACCCATTCCGCCCGATTCAGATAGTCTTTGCCGGCAAATCCCATCCCGCAGATTATCCTTCAAAACAGTGCCTTCACGAGGTATGCTCTCTGGCAGCAAACCGTGAGTTCATGGGGAGGATTGCCTTCCTCGGAGACCACGACATGCATACGGCGCGTCTTCTTGTGCAGGGGGTAGACCTTTGGTTGAACAACCCCCGCCGCCTCCAGGAAGCCTGTGGAACCAGCGGTATGAAAGCCTCCTTGAACGGCGTACCTCAACTCAGCGTCAGCGACGGTTGGTGGTACGAGGCATACAATGGTGTCAACGGCTGGGTCATCGGCGATGGCCTTAGACCAGCCAGCCCGGAGGAAGAGGACAGAGCAGATGCAGATGCACTCTACCGCCTCTTAGAAGAAGAGATTGTGCCCCTCTTCTACAAGCGGGACCGGAGCGGCGTGCCCCATGGCTGGATCACTGTGGTCAAAGAGGCTATCCGCTCTATTGTGCCTGTCTTCTGCGCGCGGCGAATGATGAAGGAATACACTGACCGGTTGTACATACGGCAGCCTTCCTCAAGCTCCCGTTAAACGTCTTTCAGGCGCACCGCGAAATAAATTCCTGTCTGTGCTTAAATGAAGCGTCTGCGGCACATTCAGTCGGTATCTCCACCTAAGTTTCGTCGTGCCGTATAGCTGGCCCTCAGCCGCTCATGCTGGGTAAGCATCTTCTTCCGTAGCCTTATATTCTTGGGAGTTACCTCAACTAGCTCGTCGTTATTTATGAAATCCAGGGACTGCTCCAGGCTCAGCTTAATGGGAGGGGTCAACTTTACCGCAATATCGGAAGTGGATGAGCGAATATTAGTCTGTTTCTTCTCCTTGCATACGTTCACAGCAATATCCTGTCCACGTGAATTTAACCCTACTATCATACCTTCATATACCTGTGCGCCGGGTTCAATGAAGGTAACCCCCCTCCCCTGAGCATTATTAAGGCCATAGGCAAGAGCTATACCGGCTGCTGAGGCTACCAGCACTCCCCCACGAACCGAAACAACTTCCCCAGCCCAGGGCTCGTAGCCTAAGAACAATGTGTTCATGACTCCTTCACCTCTGGTGGCAGTAAGAAAGGCAGTCCGGAAACCAATCAGTCCCCTGGTGGGAATTCGAAACTCGAGATATATGTTACCCTTTCCATCATTACGCATGTCAGTGAGCCGAGCCTGCCGTTTAC
Source organism: Chloroflexota bacterium (assembly GCA_026389585.1). Taxonomy (NCBI): domain Bacteria; kingdom Bacillati; phylum Chloroflexota; species Chloroflexota bacterium. The sequence goes on from JAPLHP010000072.1 coordinate 9,461, forward strand.
TCAGGATCTCTGTCACAATCCCGATGCACTCCTCTCTGGTGTCAATAGTAAGAGACTCCACGGGTTCAAGAACCGTGCCGTCCACTGTCTTGGTGATGGCCTCTGGTTTGGAAACCTGGAATTCGTAGCCCTCCCGGCGCATAGTCTCAATCAATATAGCCAGATGCAATTCTCCCCTGCCGCATACCAGAAAGACATCAGCATTCTCTGTATCCTGGACTCTGAGGCTGATGTTGGTTTCCAGTTCCCTGTAGAGCCTGGCCCGTAAATGACGAGAGGTGCCTAACTGCCCCTCTCTGCCAGCGAGTGGCGAGTTGCTCACCCCGAAGGTCATCTCTACTGTAGGTTCACCTACATATATGCCCGGTAGAGCCTGGGGTTGCTCTGGGCTGGCGATGGTATCTCCGATGCTGACTTTTTCTACACCGGTCACGGCTACGATATCACCGGCCAGAGCTTCTTCTACCTCCAGACGTTCAAGGCCGAGATGAGTAAATACCTGGCTGATTTCATGGCGTGTAATGTTTCCATCCCTATCAATAGTGACCACAGGGTCATGGGGAGCTACCCTGCCCCGAAGAATCCTGCCAATGGCAATCTTGCCTTTGTAGTTATTGTAGTCCAGGTTGGATACCAGCATCTGAAACAGGCCATTCTCAATGGACGGAGGTGGCACATTCCGCAGGATACATTCAAAGAGAGGTACCAGGTCTTTGCCTTGAGTCCCGGGCTCAGTTATGGCTATACCGTCTCTGGCACTTGTGTAAAGCACTGGAAAATCAAGCTGGTCAGCATTGGTAACCAACTCCAGGAAGAGATCCTGAGTTAGCCTGACTACCTCGGCTATCCTTGAATTCTCTCTGTCTATCTTGTTAATGACCACAATAGGCTTGAGTCCCTTTCCCAAAGCCTGACGCAACACAAACTTGGTCTGGGGCATTGGCCCTTCCACAGAGTCTACTAGCAGCAGGCAGCCGTCAGCCATATTCATTACCCGTTCCACTTCTCCACTGAAATCGGCATGCCCTGGGGTATCTATGATATTGATTTTGATTCCCCGATAGATCAATGCAGTATTCTTGGCCAGAATGGTAATGCCCTTCTCACGTTCCAGTGGATTCTGATCCATTATGAATTGCCCTACCTGCTCATTATCCCGGAAGACCTTGCTTTGCTTGAGCATGGCATCCACCAGGCTGGTCTTACCGTGGTCTACGTGGGCGATTATAGCTATGTTTCTTATATCACTGCGGCGATTCTGAACCAACCCAAACCTCCCAATAGGCGTGCTACTTTTCCCGACATCCTCCGATAGATATACACTACTGTCTCACTGAACGGGGACTCTGCCCTGTTTCTGGGGTGGAAACACCGGTTGCTTGGTGTTGTCTGACCTCAATCAGAGATAGAAATGCCAGCCCGAATACTTTGAGTTCAGGCAGGATATCATCCTTCGTCTTCCCCTTAGCAGCCGATTTCCTAAAACCATAACCTTACATGTGTCCATCTGCCCTAATTAGCCTATTAGATATTTGGCTTAGATATGGGGCCCCACCTCCTTGCCCACCAGTAGGCCGCCCCGGTAGCCAGGACAGTCGAGCCAACGAGCAAAGCCACATACCAGCCTATATCATCGGTTTCCATATTAAAGGCAGAACTGCTCAAGATGGTAGCCAGGGTATTGGGCACAAGGAAGGCTGTGCCTAGAATGGTCAGATAGGTGATAACCAGCGACAACCTGTTGTTGATGACCTGAAGCTGATTGTTATAGATGGTCTGCAGAGTCTCCAGCCCCGAAGCCAGAACCTCTGAAAGGTGCTCCGCCAGTCCGATCTGCCCGTTGACATCCTCGGTCAGCAAGGCCATCCTGGTGAGCAGTTTCGGGTTGTCTGTGATGAGCTCAGCATCTCCATATCGCAGGGCATGAAGCACGTCCACGGTTTCCCAGAGGCCATCCAGATAGGTAATAAGGGCATGCTTCATTTCATAGATCTTCGGCCCCAGGTCCTGACGCGGCGCATTCGGGTTCGACATATCTTTGTTCAGTGCGTCGCCGAGTTCCTCCACCTGCCGCAGGTGTTCAAAGTTTCTCTCATTAGTCTCATCAATTAGACGCATGAGGAGCAGGGTCAGCTTATCTTCAGCACAGGCCTCAAGGCGTATCTTCCTTATGAAGGTATCTGCATATCTCCGCAGACGGCGATATCTCCGATCCACGTTGATGGGGTGAATAGAGAGGATGAAATTCCTGCGTATGAGCAGCAATAGAGGGTACCGCTCCACTTGAAACTGGTGAACCTGAATAGATGGGAGCCTTATCCCCATCTCGGTATCGAAGTCCTGATAGGTCAAGCGGGAATCCCCCGTCAAAGAGGAGATCAGGGCATCACTGAAGCCAAGCTGGGCTGCAGCAATGGGAGCTTCCTTATCGAAGTCGTCGGTCCAGTAGTCGACCCACGCAACCGGTGCCTGGCCAAGTATCTCCAGAAAGCCCTCTGGCGACTCGGCGTCAGTCTTGTAAATGCTGCCGCCTGATGGAGACATGGCAACGCAAAACCAGTGTTTTTGGAAGCCCTCAGGTTGGCTGGGGCTGATTTTCTGAGCATTCACGTTCATTTCAAGTTCTTCCATCAACACACCCCTTCCAGCCCCATCAGTGTGAGGCTATGTCATTCAGATGATAGATAGACCCCTTTTCATCAGATTCGTTCACTCCTATACAAACCCTGAAAACCCGCAAGTCAAGGCATCAGAAATCCAAGACCCGGGGTTTCCTAAAACAGGATAGCCACTCTTGTTTGACTACGACTAATTATAAGTATAGCACTATGGCATAAGACATTGAATGAAACCAGCCAGAGGAATATCCACCATCGCAAAAGCCCATTGTGGTTTTTTGACCACGTTCTGCCCCCGTGCTAACATGTTCCCGTGACTGCGATGGAGACTGGCGTTGTTTAGTCTGTTCAAACGGAAGACGGAGCAGGCTGTAAAGCGCAGCAAAGAGACGTGGTTCAGTAAGATCACCAGTCTATTTGATCGTCCTACCATAGACAAGCAGTCGTGGGAGGAGCTGGAGGAACTGCTCATTGCTGCCGATGCCGGGGTGGATACGGCCGCCAAGCTTATCCAGCGGGTGAAGGACAGGGTAGGCAAGGAGAGAATCGGCGATACCCAGCAGGTGCGGGCTGCTTTGATGCAGGAGATGGCCCTGATGTTGAAGGTCGATGGGAAGGAGCCGACTGCGGCAGCTTCTCCGAGAGTCATACTGGTGGTGGGTGTCAATGGTTCGGGCAAGACCACCACCATTGCCAAGCTGGGCTATGGTTATGGGAAAGAAGGAAAGGTGATACTGGCTGCGGCCGATACGTTCAGAGCGGCGGCCATTGAACAGCTCAAGTGGTGGGGTGAGCGGATAGGCGCTGAGGTCATTGCCCACCAGCCAGGGGCCGATCCGGGGGCGGTGGTCTTTGATGCCCTTCAGGCAGCCAAGACCCGTGGTGCCCAGACCGTCATCGTCGATACTGCCGGCCGCCTGCATACCAAGTTCAACCTGATGGAGGAACTGAAGAAGATAAAGCGCGTGGTTCAGAGGGTGGACCCTTCAGCTCCTCATGAGATACTGCTGGTCCTCGATGCGACCACCGGGCAGAATGGACTGATCCAGGCCAAGTATTTCACCGAGACCGTGGGGGTCAACGGCATCGTCCTGACCAAGCTGGACGGCACGGCCAAGGGCGGCATTGTGCTGGCCATCTGCGACCAGTTGAAGATACCGGTACGGTTCATTGGCACGGGGGAGACCCTGGACGATCTGGCGCCCTTTGATCCCCAGACCTTCGTAGAAGCCATCATGTCCTGAAAGGGGAAGATTGATGCACATAGGCATAGACCCCAACATTGCCACCTTCGGGTCCTTTTCTATTGGCTGGCATGGAATCCTCATGTTCATTGGCATAATAGTGGGTGTGCTGCTCACGCTGCACCTGGCCAAGAGGGCGGGGTTCACGGAGGACATCATCTACACCTCTTCCATCTGTGCAGTTATCTTTGGCCTGATAGGGGCAAGGATCACCCATATCCTGGATCATCTTGATGACTATCGTGGCAACCCCGGTGAGCTGATTGCTTTGTGGAACGGGGGGTTGGGCTGGTATGGCGGGCTGATCGGGGGTATCCTGGCGGTGGTCGTCTATTCTCGAATCAGGAAATTCTCGCTGGGGCGCTTTGCCGATGCCGCTGCCCCCGGTATTATGTTAGGACTCTCTATTGGCAGGATTGGCTGCACCATAAACGGGGATTCGGTCGGGACGCCGACCTCGCTGCCCTGGGGCTTTATCTATACCAATCCGGATTCCTATGCTTATCCCTACCTGTGGGTCGCCACCCACCCGGCGGCGGTATATGAAATCATATGGAACATGGCACTTTTCGCGCTGCTGTGGCGGTTGAAGGATCGGATAAAGCCGGATGGGAGCCTCTTCCTGGTCATGATAGTAGTGTATTCCTTCGGGAGGTTCTTTATCAGTTTTGTCAGGGATGAGGTGACGGTGCTGGGTCCGCTGCACGAGTCACATATTATATCCATTGCTCTTTTTGTGATCGCGGTGGGTTTGCTAGCTTATCGAAAGGTGAGGCTGATGAAACCGGAGCCTCCAGAGGTGAAGGTTCAGGAGCCGCAGCCTTAGGAGTTACCTCCATCCGGGGCTTCCAATGTGCCTTATCCCCAAGTGGTGATCCCGTCTTTTCCCCCTCTACCTATCTGTGGTCGATGAAGTTCAGCAGGAGACTGTTGAATAGGTCCCTCTTCCGTATGTGGGGAGCATGACCATAGCCCGGGATCACCTCTAGACGTGCATCAGGTATCAGTTCCTTGGCCTTGAGGGCACCACGCACAGAGTAGTACGGATCGTAGCGGTTCCATACAATGAGCGTGGGTACCTTGAGGGCCGGCAGTCTCTCCAGGCACGACCAGTCCTTTTCTTCGCCGTTTTCTTTCAAAAACTTGGGATAGGGCTGCGGACGCCTGAGAACCCTGCGCACTGCCCAGGCCGATGCGCCCAGGGTGGTTCCCGCGGGTGACAGCTTGCCGAATCCTACCGTGTCAATCAGAACCAGTCTGCTGACGATTGTTGGGTGACTAAGGGCGATCTCCAGGCATACCCTGCCGCCCAATGAGTGCCCTACCAGGACCAAAGACTCGGAATCCAACGCCTGGACAAACTGGACGGCATGGCTCACGAAATCTGACAAATAGTAGCCGTCCTCCTGCCCATTATGTCCGGTGCTATGACCATAGCCCAGCATGTCGGGGGCATAAAGACTGAATGAGGGGGAGAGGAAGGTCATTGTCTCCGTCCAGTCCCGGCAATCGCTGGCCCCCCCATGAAACAGCACTATTGCAGGGCCACTGCCCGCCTTCAAATAGTGAGCTTTATGATCTTTGAGCTTCAACTCCGCGCTTTCTATGGTATCCTTGCTGGTTGTGGCACGCGCGCCCTGCCGGCGTCTTGCAGTGCCCGCATCTGATGATAGCTTACCCATACTCTGGTCCATTTTTAGTTCTCAACCTTCTTTCTGGTCCCCTGAGGAGCACTTATAGGACTATTATAACTGGACTTTTGCACTAATGCGACCCTGGCCTGACGAACGTGCCAGGATTTGTTTTGGAGCTGCTGGTGGGGCTCAACGGTTTCGGTGCGGTCAGTAGGTTCTGAGCGGGACAGTTGGGCAAAGCCCAGTCGAGAAGTGATAGAGCGTATTAGTGATAAATCATATTAGTTGTTATTGTTTGTGTAAGTCAGTATACTGATGCAGCCCTTGGCGTCCCTAGTCGACTAGGGGGGAGGTGTACTACTATGGACGAGCAAAGCAGAAAAACAGGCATTGATATCATCGGTGACGTCCCCTGGGGCACCCACTTCTGTCACTTCTACCGGACAAAACATGAGTTGATCAACGTCTTGGTCCCCGACGGAAAGACAAGGTGGGCCAACGGCAGAGGGAGAGCAACTGAATGAATACTAATAAACCTCTTCAAACCATTCGATCAGGCTGGTCGCCTCTTGTTGTAATTGCCGTCACAACACTCGCCATCATCGCCATAAGCATCTATTGCCTTGCCTCCGGCTATTTCATAATTTTTCAGAACCTCTTCTACATTCCCATTATCATCGCCTGCGTGTACTACACCAAGCGCGGATTCGCATTCTCTGTTATCATCGCGTGCCTCTATTTTCTTCTCACCATAGCCTTTACGCGTGAATCGTCAATCCTCCTGCAAGCGTTTGTCAGGGTCTTAATCTTCGTACTCGTCGCGGGCGAAATTACCTACCTGTCCTTAGCGCGCAAGCGGGCGGAGGAATCGCTGCGACGACAACGTGATGATCTTGAAGGTTTGGTCCAAGAACGCACCGCGCAACTTGAAGAGGACATCACCGAGCGCAGTAGGATGGCGGAGGCGCTGCGGGAAAGCGAAGAGATGTATCGCAGCGTGGTGGAGCTATCCGCTGACGGTATTGCCATTGTCCAGGATGGCGTTATCAGATATGCCAACCCCTTCGTAGTCAAAGACTTGGACTACATTGCAGGTGAGGTTGTGGGAGCTCCGATGGCTGATTTCGTCGCGCCTGAGTGCCTCGCTGATCATATTGACTGGTACCAGCGACTAAGGGCTGGTGAGAGTACCTCATCGGCGAGAGAGACAAAACTCGTGGCTAAGGGTGGTAGGCGGGTAGGATTTGAGATCAGTGCAGGGCCGGCCACGTACCAGGGAAGGCCTGCTGATCTGATCATGATGCGAAACATCACTAAGCGCATACTGGTGCGGGAAGCTCTGCAAAGGGATGAAGACCGCTTCCGAGCCCTTGTGGAGAGAGGCACGGATGGCATACTCCTTCTGGATGCCGCCGGGGCGATTTTGTATGGCACCCCGTCGATGACGACAATGCTCGGATTTGAGGATGGTTCCGTCGACGGTCTTTCCTTCCTTGACTTCGTGCACCCAGATGACCTTACTGAGACGATCAGGCGCTTTGGTCAGCTTTTGGCAAAGCCAGGCGGCACGGAACAAATGGAGCTTAGAGCTCGGCAGAAGAGCGGATCATGGAGATGGCTTGAAGCTCTGGGAGCCAACCATATAAATGCCCCCGCTTTGGAGGCTGTTGTAGTCAATTTGCGCGACATCACCGAGGGCAAGAAGGCAGAGGAGGCCCTGCGGGAGCATGAATCCCGATTCCGGGCTTTTGTAGAGCAAGCACCGGTAGCAATCGGCGTGTTCAATCTTGACGGAACCGGCCTGTATGCAAATCGAAAATTTATTGAGATGCTGGGTTTGCAGAGCATCGAAGACATGGTCGGGCGGCCGGCTTTCGAATATTTTGCACCCCAATTCCGCGAAGAGAGCAAAGAGTGGACTCGCCGCCGCTTACAGGGACTCCCCGTACCTGTCGAGTATGAAGCAATCTTTTTGCGCACTGACGGCTCGGAATTTCCCGTGCAAGTGGCGATTGCGCCGATCCATCTGGCAGACGGACCAGCAAGTATTGCCTTCCTGACTGACATCACCGTTCGCAGGTTGGCGGAGGAGGAACTGCAGCGCGAGCGCACGATGCTCAGGCGGACCGAGGGTATAGCTCAAATCGGAAGCTGGGAATGGGATGTCGCAACGGACACAGTCACCTGGTCGGACGAGTTGTTCCGGATATTCCAGCGGGACCCGCGGGAAGGAGCGCCGAGTTTCGCCGACCATCCAGCCTTCTATGTCCAGAACGACATGTCGCGTCTGCAGCAGGCCGTTGATGCCGCTGTCGCCAGGGGAACGCCTTACGAGCTTGAACTCGGGGCCATTCGGAAAGACGGCGGGACAATGGTGTGCGTAGCGCGTGGAGTCGCCGAAATGGCGCCGGGCGGGCCCGCCGTCCGTCTGTTTGGCACACTCCAGGACATCACCGAGCGCAAGAAGGTGGAGGAGGATCTAAGGGACAGCGAGGAAAGATTTCGCCTAGCCATCAATGCGGTTGGAGATGGCCTTTGGGAATGGAATATTCAAACCAATCAGGAGTTCTTTTCCCCTCGCTGGTGCGAGATTATCGGATACTCGTTTGATGATCCGGAATTGCCTCATACGTACAGTTCGTGGGAATCAAGAATCCACCCTGACGACCACGATCGTGTGGTCGGCGCTATGACCAACCATCTTGAGAAGGGCAGGAGATATGATGTTGAGTATCGGCATCGGCACAAATCCGGCGAATACCGCTGGCAAAGCTCCAAGGGCCAGGCGGTTCTTGACGAGAGTGGGAAGCCCATCAAAATGGTCGGGTGTATCTCCGATATCACTGAGCGCAAGAAGGCAGGGGAGGCTCTAAGGGAGAGCGAGGCACGCTACCGCATGCTGGCCGAGAATCTGTCCGACGTCATCTGGACTATGGGCACCGACCTGAAGTACACCTATGTCAGTCCGTCCGTGACGCTTCTGCGGGGCTACACCGTTGAGGAAGCCCTGGCCCAACCGCTGGAAGAAAACATGACCCCGGCATCTCTGGAGACTGCCATGCGAATCATGGCCGAAGAAGATGCCAAAGAGCACACAGGGCAATACAACCCGAATCGCACCGTCACCATGGAGGTGGAGTTATACTGCAAGGATGGCTCCACCGTCTGGGTGGGGAACGCGACCACCTACCTGCGCGATTCAAACGGCCAGATAACCGGTTACCTGGGAGTTTCACGTGACATCACCGAACGCTGCGAGGCAAGGAAGCAACTGGAACAGAGTCTCCGGAAGCTGGAAATAATCCTGGATGGCACCATCCAGGCCATAGCACTGACGTCGGAATCGAGGGACCGCTATACCGCCGGCCACCAGAGGCGGGTGGCCCAGCTTGGCTGTGCCATAGCCCGGGAAATGGGCTTCACCCCTGATCAGACCCAGGCGATCCGCATAGCCGGG
>JAPLHP010000073.1 GCA_026389585.1 Chloroflexota bacterium
CCGGCCCCCATCCACCTCTCTCCCATCTTGTTCAAGCCCATTAGCCTCTTCTGTTCCTTCCTGTTCAATGTCACCGTCTCCTTCATAGGGTGACATTTTCCCTGAACGCTTAACCCCTGTCATAATCGTAGAACATCCACACGAATCCTCATCGAGTATTTGGCTTTTCAAGTGGAGGTGCTATAATGTCAACCAGCTTTTTTAGGAGTATTTCATATGGTACAAGGTGCTGGTTCCGATACCGAAAAGAAGATCATGTCAATCCTGAAGGTTCTCAGTGAGTCCAGCGAGCCACTGGGATCGATCACCATAGCCCGACAGCTCGAGCGCTACGGAGTTTCCCTGAGCGAGAGAGCGGTCAGATACCACTTGAGGATGACGGATGAGCGAGGCTATACGCAGCCTGCAGGGCGTGATGGCAGGATGATCACTGCCCAGGGACTCAATGAATTAGAGGTAGCGCTGGCGCCAGATCAAATTGGCTTCGTCCTGGATAGACTCGATCTCTTGGCTTTCCAGACCACGTTCAATCCCGGTAAGCGGACCGGACAGGTGGTTATCAACACTTCAATCTTCAGCCAGGACAAGTTCAAGAAGGCCCTGGCGGCTATGAGAGAGGTATTCAAGGCTGGGCTATGCGTGAGTGACCTTGTGGTAGTAGCCTCTGGGGGTGAGAAACTGGGCAACGTAGTCATACCCAGCGGCAAGATGGGTCTGGCAACAGTGTGCAGCGTGACTATAAACGGGGTACTACTGAAGGCCGGTGTCCCTGTAGAATCCAGATTTGGTGGTGTGCTCGAAATAAAGAACTCGAAACCAAGGCGCTTCGTCGCCATAATCAACTACGATGGCACGTCCCTTGATCCATCAGAGCAGTATATACGTGCCAAGATGACCAGCGTGGGCGAAGCAGCCAGAACCGGTAGCGGCAAGATACTGGCCAATTTTCGGGAGTTGCCAGCCCCATCGAGGTCCGTCGTTGAGGAAACAATCTCTAAACTGAAAGAGGTTGGTATTGGTGGAGTCTATGTTCTGGGCAATACCAGCGAGCCCGTCTGCCAGATTGCGCTGGGCTTGAATCGCATTGGCATGGTACTCATCGGGGGGCTCAACCCTGTGGCGGCAGCGGTGGAGGCAGGGGTCGAGGTCGACAATTTTTCCGAAAGCGGTCTGATTGACTTTGGACTTCTGGCGAGCTTTTGGAAATTATAGGCCGACTGCGAATCTGTAGCCATTTGCAGAAGGCATCAAAGACATGCTATTATTTCAGACCAGTGGGAACTGAGGGCGGTTCTGGTAGATCTGCTCCCACGGTGACCTAATAGCTTGCAACGATAGAACCTTTAAGTCAGCCCAGTGAGGCTGGCAAGGGAAGTGGTCTTGTACGAAGGCTCTAGGGAATACGAGAGGGACAAAACAAAAAACCTCTTGCCAGTGTGGCAGGAGGTTTTTTTATGTGCTCAAGAAGTGATTGTATTCTCTGGTGACATGCGGCGAACTCTCACAAGCGAAAACTGGAATTGTCAGCCCTTATTGGATCTCGAATAGATGGTTGACCCCCAAGCCTTTGCGTTTCCAAGGAAAGGAACAATGCTGCGATGGGATGAGGGTTCAAAGGACGGGTGATGGCGAGGAATCCAGATGACTAATAGAAAGGCGATCCTGGTGTTGGAAGATGGCTCGGTCTATGAGGGTAATTCCTTCGGAGCAGAGGCTTTCGCTTATGGTGAGGTTGTCTTCAATACCAGTATGACTGGCTACCAGGAGATGCTCACCGATCCGTCATATGCCGGGCAGATACTCGTTCTCACCTACCCGCTCATCGGGAACTATGGCATCAATGATTCTAACTTCGAATCAGCGCGCATCCGGGTGCGCGGCTTTGTGGTTCGAGATCAATGTCAGGAGCCCAGTCACTGGCAGAGCAACATGACCCTGCATCAATTCCTGGAGAATAGTGGCGTGCCGGCAGTCTATGGCGTGGATACGCGAGCACTCACTAGGCACCTGAGGTCTCGTGGAGTAATGATGGGAGCTATAGCCTGTGACCAATCTCCTGAGGATGTTCTGGCGCGGCTTCGAGGCCAGCCCCGCTACGATAACGTCGATTTTGTCAAAGGTATTAGCACCAAGGATACCTACCAATGGGAACCGGCACAGGGGGAAGTTGATGATGTGACTCACATTGTGGTCGTCGACTGTGGTCTGAAATATAACATTCTCCGTATCCTGCGGCGTCTGGGATGCAAAGTAACTGTTGTCCCTTGTACTTACTCCGCTCAGCAGATTCTCAGTCTGGAGCCCGATGGCGTCCTGTTTTCACCGGGTCCGGGCGATCCTGCTCTGCTTGGCTACATAGTCGAGACCGTAAGCAAGGTGGTGGGGGTGAAACCCATTATGGGCATCTGCCTGGGAGAGCAGCTTGTCGGCCAGGCCTTTGGAGCCAGGACGTTCAAGCTCAAGTTCGGCCATCGGGGTGGCAATCATCCCGTGCGCGATGTCAAAACTGGCAGGGTATACGTCGCTGCCCAGAACCACGGCTATGCTGTGGATGCCGACACTCTGACGGGGGGACTGGAGGTCAGCCACATCAACCTGAACGACGGGACTGTGGAGGGGCTCTGTCACCGGGACCTTCCCATACTGTCCATCCAGTATCACTCCGAGGCATCGCCCGGTCCTCAGGACAGTATCTATCTCTTTGACCGGTTCTTACAGATGGCCAGGGAAAGCAAGTGAACACCACAGAATGGGCGCACATTCTTATGGGAAGGAGTCTTGGTGCCGCGACGAAACGATATTAAGAAGGTACTGATAATAGGATCAGGCCCCATCATCATCGGACAGGCGGCAGAGTTCGATTATGCTGGTACCCAGGCGTGTAAGGCCCTCCGTGAGGAGGGGGTAACATCTATTTTGGTCAACTCCAACCCTGCTACCATCATGACGGACGAGGGCATTGCCGATGTGGTCTATGTCGAGCCTCTGGAAGTGGGCGTGATCGCCCGCATCATTGAGAGGGAGCGGCCTGATGGGCTCTTGGCAACCCTGGGCGGGCAGACCGGGTTGAATCTTGCTGTAGAGCTGGCTGATGCCGGCATCCTGGACAAATACAATGTGCATCTATTGGGCACGCCCTTAGAGACCATTAAGAAGGCAGAGGAACGGTCACTTTTCAAACAGTTGCTGGTGGATATTGGAGAACCGGTGCCAATAAGCGTCACTGTCGATTCGGTTGAGGAAGCATTGAAATTTGCGGAAACAATTGGCCTGCCTCTGATAGTTCGTCCTTCCTATACTCTTGGGGGAAGCGGAGGAGGCATTGCGCATACCTCAGACGAATTGAGAAGCATTGTAGCCGCTGGCTTGTCTGCTAGCCTCAGCCATGAGGTACTTGTTGAGAAGTGCCTCCTGGGTTGGAAGGAGATTGAATACGAGGTGATGCGGGATGCCTCCGATAACTGCATCATCATCTGCAACATGGAGAACATCGATCCGATGGGGGTACATACGGGAGATAGCATTGTGGTTGCTCCCAGCCAGACACTTTCTGATGGGGAGTATCAGATGCTGAGATCGGCCAGCATCAAGATCATCCGTGCTCTTGGCATTGAGGGGGGGTGTAATATTCAGTTTGCCCTGGCTCCCGGCCCAGTAGTAGCTGAGAAGTGGTCATCTGGAGAGGTGGGTATCACCTACTATGTGATTGAGGTCAATCCCAGAGTGAGCCGCAGCTCAGCTCTGGCCAGTAAGGCCACGGGGTACCCTATTGCTCGCGTAGCTACCAAGATAGCCGTAGGTAAACGGTTAGACGAGATTTCCAACATGGTGACTGGGAAAACCAGGGCGGCTTTTGAACCAGCCCTGGACTACTGTGTAGTGAAAATCCCCCGCTGGCCTTTTGACAAATTTGCTGCCGGAGACCGTACCACGGGTAGTCAGATGAAGGCCACCGGAGAAGTTATGGCTATTGATCGATGCTTTGAAGCAGCCTTGCAGAAGGCAGTTCGCTCGCTCGAACTTGGTGGCCGATCGCTACTCTGGGAGGATCGTAGTTGGGGTGATAACCCTGAAGCTTATCCGTTGCACTCACATGACACGAGGCTCTGGGTAATTATGGCTGCATTGCGTCGCGGGGCTGTTCCGAAGGAACTAGCGCAGCGCAGCGGAATCGATCCTTGGTTCATCTACAAAATGGGCAACATAGTGGAAATGGAGAGGCGTCTCTTGTCCGAGATACTGACCCCGGAGTTACTTTGGGAAGCAAAGCGGCTAGGGTTCTCCGATGAACAGGTCGGAACTTTGGCCGATAGACTGCCTGAGCAGATCCGCCAGGTCCGCCATGATTGGAACATGAGGCCCGTTTACAAAATGGTTGATACTTGTGCCGCTGAGTTCGAGGCTTCTACTCCATATTTCTACAGCAGCTATGAGACAGAGAACGAAGCCGAACCTTTGGCGATGCAGAAGGCTGTTGTCATTGGTAGTGGGCCCATCCGTATAGGGCAGGGCATTGAATTTGACTACTGTAGCGTGCATTCGGCTTGGGCCCTCCAAGAAGCAGGTTTTGCCAGTATCGTGATCAACTCTAATCCGGAGACCGTCTCCACTGATTTCGACACAAGTGATCGCCTTTACTTCGAGGCACTGGATGAGGAGAGTGTGAGGGACATCCTGGAGAACGAGAACGGCACGAGAACGTCCGGATCAGCCGTAGATGAATCGAGTGTTGGCAGCAGGCTCATGCCATCCATAGTGCAGTTTGGTGGTCAAACGGCGATTAACTTGAGTGAGCCCCTGGCTCGTAGCGGGATGCCTATCATCGGTTCCAGTGCTGAAACCATCGACATGGCCGAAGACCGTCGCCGTTTTGAGGAGTTCTTGGATCGCCTGGGTATCCCCCAGCCGCCTGGTGGCGCTGCTACAACCCTGGAAGGGGCTGAAAGTGTGGCGCGGTTGATTGGTTATCCGGTATTGGTTCGTCCCAGCTATGTCCTTGGGGGCAGAGCAATGGAGATTGCGCACAATGACTCAGAACTTGCTCTCTATATGGAAGAGGCACTGAAGTTGGGAACCAAGCACCCAGTCCTTGTCGACAAGTATCTGGAAGGCAAGGAAGTGGAGGTGGATGCGATTTGTGATGGGGAGAGGGTGCTCATCCCGGGCGTTATGGAGCATATAGAGAGAGCTGGGGTACACAGCGGAGATGCGATGACAGTGTATCCAGGGCTGGGGTTGAAGGATCTGGAGGTGAGTACCCTGGTGGATCATGCAGTGCGCATTGGCCTGGGCCTTCAGGTCAAAGGCTTGATGAATGTTCAGTCTATCATAATGCGGGAGGCAGATCGTTTCACAGTCTATGTATTAGAGGTGAATCCCCGTGCCAGTCGTACGATTCCCTTCATCTCTAAGGTCACTGGAGTTCCCGTGGTCAAAATAGCCACCAAAGTCATGGCTGGGAGATCACTTCGGGAACAGGGCTACGAAACGGGTCTCTGGAGAAAACAGAAGTTGGTGGGTATAAAGGCACCGGTCTTCTCTATGTCGAAATTGGTAGGGGTGGATACGTACCTTGGCCCAGAGATGAAGTCCACCGGCGAAGTGATGGGTATCGACTACACTTTCGAAGCGGCACTGGCAAAGTCACTCATGGCAGCTGGCCTCATGTTACCTTCCAAGGGCGCAATCCTTCTAAGTATTGCTGACCGAGACAAGTCTGAGTCGCTGCCAACCATCAGGAGACTTGTGGGAGCTGGCTACGAGCTTTATGCGACCGAGGGCACAGCATTAATGATTGAAAAGGAGGGACTGCCGGTAAAGCAGATCACCAAAAAGCTCAGTGAAGGGCATCCCAATGTGGTGGATGTCATAAGGGAAGGCTGGGTTGATGGTGTCATCAATACTATCACCGGAGCGCGTACTCCACTACGGGATGGGTTCGCCATACGCCGAGCTGCTGCAGAGAAGCGCATCCCTTGCTTTACTTCCCTGGACACAGCCCGGGTGGCAGTGGAAGCCATGGCGAGCAGCAATCATGCTTTCAATGTTAAGCCACTGAAAGAGTACCTGAGGAGATGAGGCAGATTGATGCGCCTGTCACATCTTTTCTGAAAGCGGTCTAATTGGCTTTGGACTACTGGTGGGCTTCTTGAAGTTGTGAGCCAACTATAGAGCCAAGCACTGAACTACGGTCTCAGCTCCGATCTTAGAGGATGGGCAGATATCTCTTCAGTTCGTAGTCAGTGACCTCCGTCCTGTAGAGATCCCATTCAATCTTCTTGTTCTGGATAAAGCTGTTAAAAACGTGATCACCCAGGGCTTTCCTCACCAGTTTGCTGCCTTCAGCTAGCTCAATGGCTTCAGCCAGACTTCCAGGCAGCATCCTTATGCCCCTCTTTTCTCGCTCCTCCGGCTTCAGCTCATAGACGTTCTCTTCCGCCGGCTTCGGCAGGGGGTACTCCTTCTCAATCCCCTCCAGTCCTGCTGCCAGTATGACGCTGAAGCAGAGATAGGGGTTGCATGCCGGGTCTGGCGAGCGGAATTCGATTCTGGTGGCCTTCTCTCTTCCAGGTTGATACTGGGGAATCCGGATAAGGTCGGAGCGATTGCGGCACGCCCAGGTAACGTAGACCGGTGCTTCATAGCCTGGAACCAGCCGCTTATAGGAGTTGACCCACTGACTGGTGACCGCGGTGATCTCTGGGGCATGTTTCAACAATCCAGCCAGGAAGCATTTTCCTACCTTCGATAGATGGTAGACGTCGTTCTTGTCAAAGAACGCATTCCGGTCACCTCTGAATAGCGATATGTGTACGTGCATGCCACTGCCATTGACTTTCCCGATAGGCTTGGGCATAAACGTGGCATATACACCATGCTTCTGAGCAATTTCCTTCACGGTAGTCCGGTAGGTCATGACATGGTCAGCCATGGTCAAGGCATCCGTATACCTCAGGTCTATCTCGTGCTGGCTGGGAGCGGCCTCATGGTGTGCGTATTCGACGCCGATGCCCATCTCCTCCAGAGTGAGTATCGTCTGCCTTCTCAATTCGCTGGCCACGTTAGGAGGTGTCACATCGAAATAACCACCCCTGTCCAAAACGGTGGTATCCTCATTGCTGCGGAAGTAAAAGTACTCCAATTCTGGCCCCACGTAGCAGGTAAGGCCCTTGTCGGCTGCCCTCTTCAAGTTCCTTTTCAGCACAAACCGGGGATCACCTTCGAAGGGTTGTCCATTAGGCCAGTAGATGTCACAGAACATCTTGGCAGTAGCATGCTCCAGTGGTCTCCAGGGGACGATCGAGAACGTATTGGGATCAGGCCGAGCTATCATGTCACTCTCGTCAATGCGGACAAATCCCTCAACAGATGAACCGTCAAAGCCCAATCCTTCGTCAAACGCCCTTTCGAGTTCCTCCACCGTAACGGAGAAGCTCTTCAGAAAACCCAGGATATCGGTGAACCACATCCTGATGAACTTGACATCCCGTTCCTTCACCACCCTGAACACATTTTCCCTGGCGTCTCCGGCCTTCTTTGGAGTCCTAGTAGCCATATCCCCTCCTTGAGATGTCTCTCACTGGATACCCTGACGTTTGTGCCTAAAGACCTGCTCAGGCCCAACCTGAGTCTATTTCTTGGCCTGTATGTCAGACTTGGCCATGGCCTTGAATTCTGCTACCGACTGTTTACCGAGGTCTTCGCCGTTGCGCAGGCGCACCGAGACACTGGCAGCAGCCGCTTCTTTGTCGCCAACCACTAGCATATAGGGAATCTTCTGCAACTGGGCCTCGCGAATCTTGTAGTTCATCCTTTCAGGGCGTACATCAACCTGGATACGAAGGCCTTCGGCTTTCAACTCAGCTTCCACCTTTCGGGCATAGTCGGTGTGCCGGTCCGAGATGGGGATGATCATTGCCTGAACAGGCGCTAGCCATACCGGGAACGCTCCGCCATAGTGCTCGACCAGCACTCCAAAAAAGCGCTCCAGGCTCCCCAGGAGAGCACGGTGAACCATATAAGGCCGCCGTTCCTTCCCGTCCTCGCCAATGAAAGTCATGTCGAATCGCTCAGGTTCAGTGAAATCGAACTGGATAGTCGAACACTGCCACGCGCGCCCTAGGACGTCCTTGATCTTTATATCAATCTTGGGCCCATAGAATACGGCTTCGCCTTCTTTCCGCTCATGTGGCAGGTTTCGGGCTTCCAACGCCTTGAGTAAAGAGCCCTCCGCCTGTTGCCACATGGCATCGCTGCCCACGTACTTTCCCAGGTTCTGAGGATCGCGCACGCTCAGTTCTACCTTGTACTCCTCGAAACCAAAGGCACGCAGCATACTGAGGCTGAAGTCCAGTACTCGCAGGATCTCATCCTCAATCTGCTCCGGGGTACAGAAGATATGTGCATCGTCCTGGGTGAAGCCCCGCACTCTGAGAAGCCCGTGCAGTGTGCCGCTCCGTTCATAGCGGTAGACAGTTCCGAGCTCGGCCCAGCGCAGTGGCAATTCGCGGTACGAACGCAGCCTTGACTTGTAGATCATGATGTGGAACGGGCAGTTCATCGGCTTGACGTAATACTCCTGTTCGTCGATCTCCATCGGCGAATACATGCTTTCCTTGTAGAAGTCCAGGTGACCTGAAGTCTTCCACAGGTGCGCCCGGCCGATGTGGGGTGTAAACACGATGTCGTAGCCGCCTTCCAGGTGCTGCTTCCGCCAGTAGTCTTCTATCAGCACCCGCATCAGCCCACCCTTGGGATGCCAGTAGGCCAATCCTGCCCCGGCCTCCTCATGGAAACTGATTAAGTCGAGCTGCTTGACCAGCCGGCGGTGATCACGGGCCTCAATCTCAGCGAGCCTCCTCAAGTGTTCATCGAGCTCTGCCTGAGTATCGAAGGCTGTGCCGTAGATTCGCTGCAGCATTGGTCGGTGCTCATCCCCGCGCCAATAGGCTCCGGCGATGCTCAGCAGTTTGAAAGGACCGATTTGACCGGTAGAGTTCAGGTGAGGACCACGGCAGAGATCAACAAATGAACCATGGCGATAGATGCTGACTGACTCATCTGGAAGGTCATTGATCAGTTCCAGTTTGTAGGGCTGCGAGGCGAATAGTTGACGTGCTTTCCCCTTATCTGCCTCTTCCCTGATGAAAGGCAAATGTGCAGCGATCACCCTTCTCATACCCTCTTCAATAGCAGGTAGGTCTTCTGGGACAAGCGGACGGGGCAGGTCGAAGTCGTAGTAGAAACCGTCCTCAGTGGCTGGACCTATGCCCAATTTTGCTTCAGGGAAAAGTTCTTTCACTGCCTCGGCCATGACATGAGATGCTGAATGGCGCATCGTCTCCAGTTTTGACTTATTATCAGACATTTGGTTCATCCCCATTCTGACTTAAATTAGGAACCTCTCTGCCGTCAGGGCACGAGAGGTTCACAGTCTGCTGTTGCGCTGAGTCAAATTCAAATATACCTTCCAGTTAAGGTAACAATAAATCTGAACCAGCGACCTCTGCAACGCTATGACCAAAAAAGGATTTCTGTTAACAATCACCTATTGTCATGTCAAAAGAAGGATTTGTCAATAGTGCTTACTGGCCCCCTGTGGATGTTCTACGATTATGACAGGGGTTAAGCGTTCAGGGAAAATGTCACCCTATGAAGGAGACGGTGACATTGAACAGGAAGGAACAGAAGAGGCTAATGGGCTTGAACAAGATGGGAGAGAGGTGGATGGGGGCCGG